>NZ_JBKJFM010000161.1:0-13225 GCF_046614825.1 Streptomyces nanhaiensis | reverse complement strand
GGCGGGCGCGGCGCTGAGCCGCGCCCGCGGTGCCCGCGGCGCCCCTGCCGGGCCGCCGGGCAGGGGCGCCCGGAGCCCGTCAGTCTCCCGAGGAGGAGCCCGAGGAGGTGAACTTCCGCACCACGTAGACCAGCGCGCCGACCAGCGCCACGAACAGCAGGAGCTTGAAGAGCAGCTTCACGACGAAGCCGACGACGGCGAAGATCAGGCCGCCGAAGACGAGGAGCGCGATGAGCGGGATCGCGACCCACTTCACCCACCACGGCAGCGCCGCGAAGGTCTCCTTGAGATCCATGACCGTTACCCGCTTCCTGAAGTCTCCGGCCGCCGGGCCCGCCCGGTGCGCCGGGTGCGTCCGGTGCTTCCGCCTCCGATGCTAGGCGGGCGGGCTCCCCGCCGGGGCGCCGCGGGCCCGGGTCCTTCCCTGACCGGCCCCCTAAGGACGGCGGGCACCGCCGTCAGCCCTCGGGGGGAGAGAAGACCACCAAAACCCGCAGGTCCTCGGTGATGTGGTGGAACCTGTGCGGCACCCCGGCCGGCACGTAGACCACACTGCCGCGCGCGACCGGGGTGGTCTCGTCCCCGACGGTGATCAGCGCCCGGCCGCTGGCGACGAAGTACACCTCGTCCTGCCGGTGCGGCTGCTGCGGGTCGAGCGAGCCCCGGTCCAGGGCGTACAGCCCGACGGACATGTTCCTCTCGCGCAGGAACTGCAGGTACGCGCCGTCGTTGGCGGCCCGCTCCGCCTCCAGTTCCTCCAGCCGGAACGCCTTCATGACTCCTCGACCCCTCACCGGTGGGCGACCGTCCCCGTTTCTGGAACGATCTCGGGCATGGTGAATTTCCTCGTCAGAACGATCGCCAACGCGGTGGCCCTGGCCGTCGCCGTCTGGCTGCTGGACGACATCACGCTCACGGGTGACGACACGGCGGGCAAGACCTTCACGCTGGTCCTCGTCGCGCTGATCTTCGGTGTCGTCAACGCCGTGGTCAAGCCGATCACGAAACTGCTGTCCCTGCCGCTGCTGATCCTCACGCTCGGCCTGTTCACTCTGGTGATCAACGCGCTGATGCTGCTGCTCACATCCTGGCTGGCCGAGCAGTTCGACCTGGCCTTCCGGGTGGAGGGATTCTGGACGGCGGTGCTCGGCGCCCTGGTGATCTCCATCGTGTCGTGGGCGGTGAGCGTGGTGCTGCCCGACGGCGACTGACCACCGCGCGGCGGCGGACGAAGGACCAAGGACCAAGGGCCGGGGCCGGGGCCGGGGACCGGGCGCGTCGCCGATGATGGAGGACATGCGCACCTCTGCCCCCGGCACTCCCGGCTCCCCCGGCGGCGTCCGTACGCCGTACCGCGTCTGCTTCGTCTGCACCGGCAACATCTGCCGCTCGCCCATGGCCGAGGCCGTCTTCCGCGCCCGCGTGGAGGAGGCCGGCCTGGCGGAGCTGGTGGAGGTGAGCAGCGCGGGCACGGGCGGCTGGCACGTGGGCGACGGCGCCGACCCGCGCACCGTCGCGGTGCTGACGGCCGCCGGATACGTCCACGAGCACGTGGCACGGCAGTTCCGGCGCGACTGGTTCGAGCGGCTGGACCTGGTGGTCGCCCTGGACGAGGGGCATCTGCGGGATCTGCGGAGGCTGGCGCCCGGCCCCGGGCACGCCCGCGGGATCCGGCTGCTGCGCTCGTACGCCCCCGGCGCCGGCGAGGGCCTGTGCGAGCTGGACGTGCCCGACCCGTACTACGGCGGGCCGGAGGGCTTCGAGGAGTGCCTGGCCCTGGTCGAGGAGGCCGTGCCGGGCCTGCTGGAGGAGGTGCGGGCAGCCCTCGGCCGGCCGGCCGGCGGCGGGGCCGGCGACGGGGCGGCGGTGCGATGACGGGCGGGCCGGGAGGCGCCGGGGGAGGCGTCGCCGTACGGGTGGCCGCCCTGACCGGTTCGGCCGCCGGGCAGGTGCGGCCCGTGGGCGGCGGCGACATCTGCGACGCGTACCGGATCGCGCTCGCGGACGGCCGTGCCGTCTTCGCCAAGACCCTCCCCGGCGCTCCCCGGGGCTTCTTCGCCGCCGAGGCCGCCGGCCTGGAACTGCTGCGCTCCACCGGTGCGGTGGCCGTGCCGGAGGTGATCGGCGCCGAGTCGGACGTGCTGGTGCTGGAGTGGGTCGAGCCGGGCGCGGCGAGCGCCGGGCAGGCCGAGCGGCTGGGCCGCGAGCTGGCCGCCCTGCACTCCGCGCCGGCCCCGGTCTGGGGCGGCGTGGACCCTGAACTCCCCGTCCATCTGGGCTCGGTGCCCCTGCCCTCGCCGCCGGAGCCGCCCTCCGGGGCGGGGGACTGGCCGGCCTTCCACGCCCGGTGGCGGCTGCTGCCCCTGCTGCGGCGGGCGGTGGACGGCGGCGGAATCGGGAAGGGGGACGCCCGGGACGTGGAGCGGCTGTGCGAGGCGCTGGCCGCGGACGGGGCGGCGGTCGGCGGCCTGGCGGGCCCTCCGCAGCCGCCCGCCGTCGTCCACGGCGATCTGTGGTCGGGCAACGTCCTGTGGTCCGCGGACGGCCGCGCCCGTCTGATCGACCCGGCCGCGCAGGGCGGCCACCCCGAGACCGACCTGGCGGTGCTGGAGCTGTTCGGCTGCCCGCACCTGGGGCGGCTGCTGGCTGCGTACGAGGAGGTCCGCCCCCTGCCCGGCCGGAGCGGGCGCGTGCCGCTGCACCAGCTCCAGCACCTGCTGGTGCACGCCGTCCTCTTCGGCCCCGGCTACGGCGCCCGCTGCGGTGCGGCGGCCCGGGCGGCGCTCGGCTGAGCGGCGCACGTACGCTCGAAGGCGCCGGACGGGCTGGTCGGGGGAGAGCGACGAGGAGCGGGCATGACGCGCGAACGGAACGAGCGGGACGGGCGGGACGGGCGGGACGGGCCGGTTCCGCACGGCGACGGGACGCGGGTGGTACGGGCCGGGCTGCCGGAGGAGGAGCCGTACGCGCCGCCGCTGCCGGGCCCGGTGCTGGCCGCGCACTTCCACCTGCCCGGCGACCCCTCCGTCGCCCCCTACACCTACGGCCGCGACGGGAACCCCACCTGGACGGGCCTGGAGCAGGCCATCAGCGAGCTGGAGGCGCCCGGCGACGAGGCGGCGCGCACGACCGTCTTCGCCTCCGGCATGGCGGCGATCTCCGCGGTCCTGCTGTCGCGCACGCGGCCCGGCGACGTGGTGGTGCTGCCCTCGGACGGCTACAACCTGCTCGTCCCGATGCGCGAGCGGCTGGAGGGCTGGGGCGTGGAGGTGCGTACCGCGCCCACCGGCGGCGACGCGCAGCTCGGCGCCCTGGACGGCGCGGCGCTGCTGTGGATCGAGTCCCCCTCCAACCCCGGTCTGGACGTGTGCGACATCCGCCGCCTGGCCGACGCCGCCCACGAGCGCGGCGCGCTGGTCGCCGTGGACAACACCCTGGCCACCCCGCTGGGCCAGCGCCCGCTGGAGCTGGGCGCCGACTACGCGGTGGCCAGCGGCACCAAGGCGCTGACCGGCCACGGTGACGTACTGCTGGGCTATGTGACGTGCCGGGATCCGGAGCTGACGGCGTCGGTGCGGCTGTGGCGCAAGACGGTCGGGGCGATCCCGGGGCCGGTGGAGGCGTGGCTCGCGCACCGCTCCCTGGCCACGCTGGAGCTGCGCACCGAGCGGCAGGCCGCGAACGCGCTCGCCGTCGCCGAGGCGCTGCGCGAGCGGCCGGAGGTGCGCGACGTACGGCACCCGGGGCTGGCGGACGACCCGGCGCACCCGGTGGCGGCGCGGCAGATGCGGCGCTTCGGCTGCGTGGTCTCCTTCACCCTGCCGGACAGGGTGTTCGCCGAGCGGTTCCTTGCCGCGCTGCGGCTGGTGGACGACGCGACGAGCTTCGGCGGGGTGCGTTCCACGGCCGAGCGGCGCGGCCGGTGGGGCGGGGACGCGGTGCCGGAGGGCTTCGTGCGGATGTCGGTGGGGGTGGAGGACGCGGCCGATCTGGTCGCCGACGTCCGGGCGGCGCTGGACGGCGCCGGGCGCGGCTGACGTACGGGCCCGGTGCGGAGGCGCGCGGCGGGGCTCGGCGGGGGCTCGGCGGGAAGTGATGGAGCGCGGGGCGGCTTGAAGCTCCCCCCCTCATGCCTCAAGCCGCCCCGTGCGACGCGCGTAAACAGCGCATGGTCAAGGTTAGTTGACTGAGCGTTATTGTCCAGTCGCCGGATCGGCTCCCGCCCGCCGTCCCGCCCGCGGGAGCGGGGCGCGGGGCCGGCGCGGACGCCCGTGGCAGGGCCGGAAGGTTTCGCCGGCCCCGGCGCGGGCCAGACCTTCCCCATGACCGCCGACGCGCGCCCCGTGGTCAAACGCACCGCCCGGGCCATCCTGCTCGATGACGACGAGATGATCCTGATCAAGCGGACCAAGCCCGGCCGCGAGCCGTACTGGATCACTCCGGGCGGCGGCGTCGAGGCGGGGGACGCCACCGTCGTCGACGCCCTCCACCGCGAACTGGACGAGGAACTGGGGGCGAAGGTGACCGACGTGGTCCCCGCCTTCGTCGACACCGTCCCCTACGACCCGGCCGAGGACGCGGGGAGCGGCGCGGCGGTCCTCGCGCCGTGGGCCGCCGAGGCTCCGGACGCCGCGAGGGGCGCGGTGAAGGTGCAGTTCTTCTTCGCCTGCCGGCTGGCCTCGATGGACCTGTCGCGCAGGCACGGCCCGGAGGTCGACGAGCCGCGCGGCGAGTACGAGGTCGTCCGCGTCCCCTTCACCCGCGCGGGCATCGCCTCGGTGGAGGTGGTGCCCCCCTCGCTGCGGGCCTATCTCGACGCCAACATCGAGGGCGTGCGCGCCCTGCTGGCTCCTGACCTGGGCTGACGTCCACGGGACCGTCCGCGTCCGGGCCCGCCGGGCCGGGGAGGCCGCTCAGCCGAACCAGCCGCGGAACGGCGTCCGTTCGCCCTCCTCCCGGCGCTGCCGGGCCCTGGCGAGCAACCGCTCGGCGTGGGCGCGCCAGGCCGCCGGGTCGTCGGAGGGCGGCACGGGCCCGCCCGGCCCGCCCGTGTGAGCGCGCTCGCGCGACGGCCGTACGGCGGGCCCGCCGCGCCGGCGCGCCTCCTCCGCCGCCCCGAAGAAGTCCCCGCCCTTGCGCCGCTGGTCGTCCGTGCCCCAGTCGCGCGGGGTCCCCTTGGGCGCCCGCTGCAGGTGCGGGATGTGCTTGGCGCAGTGGATGTACGCCTCCTCCACCGTCACCCGCACCCACACCAGCGCACGCCGGCCGGGCACGGAGTCGGACGGCAGGTCCGGATGGACCGAGCGCAGCTCGGCGTCCTCGACGACCTCGGCACGGCCGTTGACGTGCAGACCGATCCGGGCCTGGAAGAAGTCGACCAGCAGGATGCCCAGATGCGGGTTCTCCTGGATGTTGCCGAGGCTGGCGTGCACGCCGTTGCCCCGGTACTCGGGGTAGACCAGGGTCCGCTCGTCGATCACGTGCAGGAAGCCGGGCGGACCGGCCCGGAAGGAGTTGTCGCACTCGCCGTGCCGGTCGGCGGTGGCCACGAAGAACATCTCCTGCCGGCCGATGAACTCCCGCATCCGCTCGTTGAGGTGGTCGAGCATCTGCTCGCCGTAGAAGCGGTCGGCGCGCTCGGTCGTGCCCAGCCGCCGCTGCATCGCGTGCTCGCCGTCGCTGCCGGGGCGTACGGGCCCGGACTCGGACTCGGGCTCGGGTTCTGGAGCCGGATCCGGGGCGGGAGCCGGTCCCGGGACGGGAGCGGGGGCGAAACCGGCCGCCTGCCGGTGCCGCCCGGCCGGCGCCGTGTCCTCCGGCTCGTCCACCGCCCACGCCGGGCGTGCCGGACGTGCCGCCGTACGTGCCGAGCCCGCCCCGCCCGGCCCGGTCACCGTCCCGACCGTTCTGAGCATCATGGTGGCGTCGACCGCTTCCGTCGCGTCCACGTCGTGGTTCACGTGGTGGTTCCGTCCTGTCTCGCTGTCGCGTCCGCTTCGTCCGCCCGCCGCTCCCGGCCCCTCCGGGTCCGCGCGGGCCCCCGCGGGCCTCAGCCCCGCAGGGCGACCGGCCCGTCGAGGGAGTCGTGCCGTATCCGGTCGGCGGGGATCCCCGCCCCCACCAGCGCGTCCACCCCGCTGCGGATCATCCCCGGCGGACCGGACAGATAGCCGTCGAAGGCGTGCCACGGCCCGCCCTGCCGCACCGCGTCCGGAAGCCGGCCGACGAGCCCGCCCGACGGCCCCTCGACCACCGGGCGGACCGAAAGCCACGACAGCCTCCGCTCCATCTCGCGCAGGGTGTCCAGGTCGTACAGGTCCAGGTCGCTGCGGGCGCCGTAGAACACCTCCACCGGGCGGGCGCGGCCGTGCCCGGCGACGTCCTCGACCAGCGCCTTGATGGGCGCGATGCCGGTGCTGCCGCCCAGGCAGAGCAGGCCGTTGCCACAGGAGTGGTCCACCGTCATCGACCCGGCCGGCCCGCCCAGCCGCAGCACGTCGCCGGGGCGGGCCCGGTGGACGAGCGCGCGCGAGACCCAGCCCGCGGGCACGGCCTTGACGTGGAAGACCAGCAGCCCGTCGGAGCGCGGGGCGCAGGCCAGTGAGTACTGCCGCCACACCTTCGGCCACCAGGGCGTCTCGACACTGGCGTACTGGCCGGCCAGGAACGGGTAGGGCTGGTCGGGCCGGACGGTGATGACGGCGATGTCGGAGGTGCGCATCTCGTGCGAGACCACCTCGGCGTGCCACAGCGCGGGCGCCTTCCGCGCGTCCTCGGCCGCGGCGTCGATCATGATCTGGGAGATGGCGGTGTAGGCGCGCACCCAGGCGGCCTCCGCCTCCTCGCTCCAGGTGCGCGGGGCGTAGCGGGCCAGTGCGTCGATCAGGCACTCGCCGACGGCGGGGTAGTGCTCGGGTCTGGTGCCGTACTTGCGGTGGCCGCGGCCGAGGTGGGACAGGTACTCCACCAGCGTGTGCCGTTCGTCGACCAGCCCGGCGGCGGTGAGCAGCGCCTTGAACAGCCGGTCGCGCTGGGCGTCCATGGCGGCGGGGAACAGCGTGCGCACACCCGGGTTCCGGGTGAACAGCAGGGCGTAGAAGTACGAGGTGAGCGCCTGGGAGACAGGTTCCACCTCGTCCAGGACGCGGCGTATCAGCTCCGCGTCGCGGGAGGGCTCGAACCGCCCGTAGCCGGGGTTGGCGGTGAACTCCGGGACGGGGCCGGGCGCGGAGGGCGAGGGCCCCGGTGCGGGTCCGGGCACGGGCGCGGATCCGGGGCGGGACGGCGGTGCCATGTGCTCCTCCCCCTCACCCGGCCTCGGAGCGAACCAGCTCCAGTCACCGCCTCCGCCGCCTTCGGTGGGAGGCCCACCGGCCGCGCGCTGGGGAGTTCCGTTGCCCGCCGACGTAGTGGCCATGGTCTGTCTCGCCTCGTACATCTTCCGATCGGTCCGGTCGCTTACAGAGCGGAAACCACCTGTACGGATTCCCCCGTTTCGTCGGCTGCGGATATGCGCGAGCGGTGATGCGCGGTCTCGACCATACCGGTGCACGATCGATACACAAGCCCCGCTCGGACTTCCACCGAATTCCACGGACTCGTCCACCCCTCGGAATTGCGGTGCGCCCGCTCCCGGTGCCGGGCCCCTGCGCAGGGCGGCCGGGGAACGCCCGAACACCCTTCCGATCAGGGGGTATCACCGTGCCATACCTCTCGGTCGCCGCGCGGGAGGCGGGGCGGGAGACCCCTTCGCGCCGGGTCCTCCACCCCGGGTCCACCACAGCCTCCATACGTTATCTTCACTTTTCCGGCCGAGGGTGCGGAAAGTAGCGGAGAGTTCTCTGTGCGTGCTTTTCCAGAGCGACCCGCTCCCTTTCCAGTCGGCTTGCGAATTGCGGCCGGACGCGCCCGGAAAAGCGGCGAAACCGTATACCCGGAAAGTTCCGGGGCATGCCCCGCGCTCGCGGCGGGCACGGGCAGGGGGCGGGCGGAGGGCGGGCGGGGAGGCGCGTAAACCGGTGGCCGCCCCGGTGCCCGTCGGCCAGGCTGTACGTCCGTGACGTCCGCTCATCCCCGGCCCTCGTCCTCGTCCTCGCCCCTGCTCCCGTCCGTCCGCCGCCTCGCCCTCGCCGATCTGCCCGCCTGCCTCGATCTCGCCGCCGACCGCGGCTGGACGCGCGAGGAGCACAAGTGGCGGCTGCTGCTGACCGCCGGGCAGGGCTACGGCATCGACGCCCCCGGGGACGACCCCGGCGGCGGCCTGATCGGGGTCTACGTCCTCACCTCCTACGGACCACCGCCCTCCTCCCCCGACCCGCGTGCCCGCACCAGTGTCGGCATGCTGCTGGTCGCCGAGCGCCATGCCCGCCGGGGCCTGGGCCGCCGCCTGATGCGGCACGCGCTGGAGCGGTCCGGGGACGCCGTCGCGTTCCTGACCGCCACCCCCTACGGCCGCCCCCTCTACGAGGAGCTCGGTTTCGCCCCCGTCGGCACCACCGTCATGCTCACCGGCCGCCTCTCCCCCGCCCCCTCCCCGGAGCCCCCCGTCCCCGTACGCGACGCCACCGCCGCCGACCTGCCCGCCGTACTCGCCCTGGACGCAAGGGCGTTCGGCGCGGACCGCGCCCATCTGATCGTCCGGCTGCCGTCCTTCGCCGACCACTTCGTCGTCGCCGTACCCCCGGAGGGGCCCGGTGCCCCGCCTGCCGGCGGGGCACCGGGCGGGATCGCCGGCTTCGCGGCCGCCTGGCCGAACGAGGGCACCACCGTGATCGGCCCGGTCGTGGCCGAGGAGGAGGCCACCGCCCGGGCCCTGATCACCGAACTCGCCTCCCGCACCGACGGCCCGGTCCGCTACGACGCCGACCTCCGCCACCGGGGGCTGGTGGAATGGCTGCGCTCGGGCGGCCTGGAGGGGGACTTCACCACAACCGTGATGGTGCACGGCGCACCGGACGTCCCCGGCGACCTCGGCCTCAGGTTCGCCCCCTACTCGGTGGCGCTGGGCTGAGGCCCGGGCCCCGACCCGGTGGTCCGGGCGCGGTGGTCCGGGCGCGGGATTCACCCCGCGCGCCACCCCCGCGGGTCCACACCGCCCGGAACGGGTGCGTCCGGGTCGTACGGTGCCCGGGTGAAGACGAACGTGCCCAGGTCCAGATGGCTCACCGACCCGTCCGCCCCGCGCACCGCCCGCAGCGTCTCGCCCGCGTAGTAGCCGTCCAGCCCGGTCCAGGTCCCGTCCGCCTCCGGCCGGAAGCGCGAGGCCCGCCCGGCGCCGCCGACCGGGGCCAGTTCCAGCGCCCGCCCCTCGCGCACCCGCAGCGCGAACGCCGCCGGCCCCCAGTACCACGGCCCCGTCAGCGCCAGCAGCTCCGGATCGGCCTGCGAGCGCGGACGCCACGGCTCGGGGAAGGACGGTTCCCGCTCGGCGACGATCCCCAGCAGATCCGCCGCCAGACCGCCCACCGGCAGCCCCGAGGTCGCGTTGACCAGCGCCACACTCGCCAGCCGCTCCCCGGGAGCGGTCCACACGGCCGCGAGGAAGCCCGGCATGGAACCGGTGTGCCCGGCCAGCAACCGCCCGCCGGAGCGCACCAGTTGCATCCCCAGCCCGTACGCCTGGTCCCAGGCCTCCGCCTCCGGCGCCACCGCCGGCACCCGCATCCGGGCCAGGCTCTCCGCACCCAGCACCCGGTCGTCGCCCGCCGCCAGGAACGCCGCGAAGCGGCACAGGTCCCGGGCCGTGGACCAGAGCTGCCCCGCCGGCGCCATCCGCCCGGTGTCCGCGAGCGGTTCGGGCAGCACCGCGTCCGCCCACGGGTGCACGGCCCACCCCCGGGCGTACGGCTCCCGGGGCAGCGGCGCCGTACGGTCCATGCCCAGCGGGTCGAGCACCTCCTCGCGCAGTACGTCGTGCCAGGGCGCACCGCGCAGCCGCTCCACCAGGGAGCCCAGCAGCGCGTAGCCGAGGTTGGAGTAGTGGTGCCGCCGGCCGGCCGGATGCCGCACGGGCCGCTCGCCGAACAGGTCCGCCGCCTCGGGGCGCAACTCGCCGGGCGTCCGCTCCCACCAGGGACCGCGCGGCTCGGCGGCCAGCCCGGCGGAGTGGGACAGCAGCTGGGCGACCGTCGCCGAGACCACCTCGTCCCCGGCCCCGGCGGGCACCTCCAGGTGCTCGCCCAGCGGATCGGACAGGTCCAGCAGCCCCTCGTCGCACAGCCGCATCACCAGCACGGCGACGAACGTCTTGGTGATCGAACCGATCCGGTACCGGGTGTCCGCGGTCGGCGCCCCCTCCGTCTCCCCCGTCTCGCCGGGCGGGCCGACCGCACCGCCCCGCACCCCCGTCCACACCGTCCGCCCGTCCCGCACCACGGCCCCGACCGCCGACGGCACCCGCCCCTCGGCCTGGGCGACGGCCAGCCTGTGGAGGAGTGCGCGACGGGTCTCCGGCAGCAGCTCGCCGTTCATGTCTCCGCTGGAATCGATCATCCGCCCACTCTCCCCGGCGACACCGGCGCGGGCCAGCGTTTTCCGCCGTGCCGCCCCCTGGTGACGAGTGTGCCGCGGATGTGGACGACTCCCGTCGGCGGCCCGGGACGGAACTCCTCGAAGGGGGCCTGTTCCAAGTTCCCACACCGGCACGAGATTTCGCACGCTTTCATGCCATTCGATCGTGTCTTCACATGTTTCACCTCGTTCTCCAGGTGAGGGGCGGGGCCATCGGGGTGACGCCCGAACGGAGGAGACGGTGACGGTGAACGAGGAAGTCCTGCTGGAGTCGAGGACGCTGCGCGAGAGCGTGGCCGAACACACGGGCGCGCTGGACAAGGTGAAGGCGCTCTCCGTCCTGCCGGACGGAGTCCACGTCACGACACGGATGGTGGCCGATTACTTCGAGGTGGGGGAGACCGTCATCCGTGCCGTCGTCCACGACCACCGCGACGAGTTGGAGGCCAACGGCTACCGCGTCCTGACAGGTCCGGAACTGAGTTGCTTGAAGCAACTCAGTGGACTGCACCCGCGTACCCGCTCCGTCGCCGTCTTCTCCCGGCGCACCGTCCTCAATGTCGCGATGCTGCTGCGCGACAGCGTCGTCGCACGTCAGGTGCGTGCCTACCTGTTGGACGCCGAGCGGAACGCCCGCCCCCAGCCTGTGGAAAACCTTTTCCACATCGACCTCGACGCCCTGGACGAGCGCATCACACGCATCAGCACTCAGACCGCGGGCCGGCTCATCGGACAGACCATCGTCCCGATGCTGAACCACCTCATCCACGCCTCCGGCGAGCAGCGCCGGGAGCTGACCGCGATCCGCGAGGACCTCGAACGCGTCAAGCGGACCCTTCAGGAGAGGGAACTCACAGGAGCGGTGGCGGCCATGGACGCGATGGGACGGCGTGAGTTCGAGGAGCACGTCGCCGGGCTCTGCCGCCGCGACGGATGCACCGTGGCGGACACCGGCTCCGGCAGCGACCTGAGCGCCGGCCTCGTCGGGCGCACCGCCGACGGGCGGCGGTTGGTGGCCCGGTGCGAGCGCTCCACGCCGCACCGGGCCGTGGATAGCGGAGCGATGTGGAAGTTCGCCGGGATGGCGAAGCTCGAACACGAGGCAGAGGTGGCCCTGTTCGTCACCACCTCCACGTTCACCCCCGCCGCGCTCGACATCGCGGCCCGCCACGGCATCACCGCCGTGCACCGCGCACTGCTGGAGGCGTGGAGCACGGGGACTGCGCTCCAGGTGCTGCGCTGACGGCCGGCACGGCCGGCAACGACCGATATGTGCGGCACGACCGCGCGCGGAGGCCCGAAGCCGCAAGCGGAAGTTGCGGCTTCGGGCCTCTCGCAGTCTAACGGCGGAAGAAGCCGGCGGGGGCTCAGAGCGCCAGCTTGAACCCCACGTGCGAGGCCGTGAAACCCAGCCGCTCGTAGAACCGGTGGGCGTCCGTGCGGGTGGCGTCGGAGGTGAGCTGGACCAGGGCGCAGCCCAGGCGCCGCGCCTCCTCGACCGCCCACTCGATCAGCCGGGCGCCCAGGCCCCCGCCCCGCTCGCCGGAGTGGACGCGCACGGCCTCGATGAGCGCGCGGCTCGCGCCGCGCCGCGACAGTCCGGGGACGACGGTGAGCTGGAGCGTGCCGACGACCCGGCCGCCGCGGACCGCGACGACCAGGTGCTGGTGGGGGTCGGCGGCGATCTCCTCGAAGGCCTCGCGGTAGGGGGCGAGGTCACCGGGCGACTCGCGGCGGGCGCCCAGCGGGTCGTCGGCGAGCATGTCCACGATCGCACCCAGGTCGTCCGCCGTCGCCGGGCGTATGCCGAAGTCGCTCATGACCGGCACCCTATGCCGCCCGGCGCGGCGGCACCGGCCCGTCCCGTGTCCGTCCGCACCGGTCAGCCCGCCGCACACGTCCGATTCCTTCAAGACCTCCGGTCCGGAGCCGCCCTAACGTGGCCGCATGGCACCCCGTATCGATCTCTTCGGCCTGGTCACCTCCGACATGGCCGCCTCGCTCGCGTTCTACCGCCTCCTCGGACTCGACATCCCCGCCGACGCCGACGGACAGCCCCATGTGGAGGTCCCGCTGCCCGGCGGGCTGCGCATCGCCTGGGACACCGTCGAGACCATCCGGTCATTCGACCCCGGCTGGACCCCGCCGAGTGGCGGCAGCCGCGTCGAACTCGCCTTCGCCTGCGACGGTCCGGCCGACGTCGACCGGCAGTACGCCGAGCTGACGCGGGCCGGCCACACCGGGCACAAGGAGCCCTGGGACGCCTTCTGGGGCCAGCGGTACGCCGTCGTCCTCGACCCCGACGGCAACGCGGTCGCCCTCTTCGCCCCGCTGCCGGACGGCGCGCCCGGCGGTCAGCCCTCCGGCGGTCAGCCCTCCGGCGGTCAGCCCTCCGACAGCAGCACCGAGAGCTGAACCCCGGCCAACGCCCTGACCTCGCGCGACAGATGGGCCTGGTCCGCGTACCCGGCGCCGGCCGCGGCCGACGCCGGCGGCACGCCGCCGCGGACCAGGCGCAGAGCGCGCCGGAACCGCAGCACCCGGGCCAGGGTCTTGGGGCCGTACCCGAAGGCCGCCAGTGAGCGGCGGTGGAGCTGCCGCTCGCTCAGCCCCGCCCCGTGCGCCACCTCGGCCACGCTCAGGCCGTCCCGCAGCCCGGCCACCACCGCAGCCACCGCCGTCACCGCCGTCGGGTCGTCCGGCGCCCGGCGCAGCC
>NZ_JBKJFM010000160.1:0-13237 GCF_046614825.1 Streptomyces nanhaiensis | reverse complement strand
ACTGGTGCTGTCCGGGCGGGAGGCCGTCGAGGACCGCGCCCGCGCGCTGCGGCTGCTGGGCCTGGAGCCCGGGACGCCGCTGCGGGTGATCGCGGTGGCGGCGGACGCGGGGGCGGGACCGGGCGCTGACACGGGCGCGGGCAGGAGCGCGGACGCCGGGGTGGAGGCCGTGGCGCTGCTGGGACGCGGCGCGCTGCGGGGCACCGTCCGGGTGGCGCGGGTCGGCTCGCTGGGAGCGGTGCTGGTACAGCGCCGGGACGGCGCGTCCGAAGGGCCGGGAGCCTTTGGCGGGCAGGCCGTCCCCGGCGGGCGAGGGGCCCCCGTATCCGCCCCGGACGGCACCGGCACCGGCACCGACACCGGCACTGCCTCACCGGCCGCGGAGCTGCGGGCGGCGATGCGCGAACGCGTCCGCGAGCGGAACGCGGCCCGCAGGCCGGCCCCCGGCACACGCGTCGGGATCGGGTCGGGGGCCGACCCGCTGGACGCCCACACCTCCTGGGCGCAGGCCCGCTCGGCCCTGCGGTTCGCGGTGGCGGGCGCTCCGGAGGAGGCGGTGGCCGACCACGACGAACTCGGCCCGCTCGCGCTGCTGGCCGACATCCCGCTGGAGCGGCTGCGCGCCCAGGCGGACGTACGGCGGCTGGGGGAGCTGGGGGAGCCGGCGCACGGCGAGCGCGGCGGCCCCACCACCGGGCAGGCCCGGCCGGGAGGTGAACTGCTGGCGGCCCTGGCCGCGTTCTGCCGCACCGGCTCGCTGCGGCAGGCCGCCGCCGAACTGCACCTGCACCACAGCTCGGTGGCCGCGCGCCTGGCGCACGTGGAGAAGGAGACGGGCTGGCGGCTGCGCGATCCGCAGGACCGCTTCCGCGCCCAGCTCGCGCTGTACGCCCTGCGGCTGGCCGGTAACGGGGACGGCTGAGCGCTCACCTCCTCACCGGCCCAGCGCCCGGCCCAGCACCGCGACCGCCTCGGCCGTCGCCCGCCGGATGACGGCGGCGTGCTCCACCGCCCACGCGCCGTGGAAGGTGCCGGGGAGCAGGTGCAGTTCGGCGGGCACCCCGGCGGCCAGCAGGGCGCGGGCGTAGTCGATCCCCTCGTCCCGCAGCGGGTCGAACTCCATCACCGACACGTACGCGGGCGGCAGGCCCGCCAGTCCGATGACCCCGGCACGGGCGGGGGCGGCGTACGGGGAGACGCCGGCGGTGCCCCGCACCCCGTGCCCCAGATACGCGTCCCAGCTGATCGCGGCGTTGCGCCGGTTCCACACGGGCGTGTCGGTGAACCGCCGCGCGCTGGGGGTGGAGAGCCGGTCGTCGAGCGCGGGGGAGCACAGGTGCTGGAAGCGGACCGCCGGGCCGCCGCGGTCGCGGGCTAGCAGGGCCAGCCCGGCGGCGAGCCCGGCCCCGGCGCTGTCGCCCCACAGGGCGATCCGCCCGGGCAGCACCCCCAGCTCCCCGGACCGCTCCACCAGACCGCACAGCCCGGCGTAGCAGTCCTCCAGGGGCGCGGGGAAGGGGTGCTCGGGCGCCAGCCGGTAGTCGACCGAGGCCACCACCACCCGCAGTTCCCGGCACAGCAGCAGGTTCCAGTCGTGGTCGACGTCCGGCGAGCCCAGCATGAAACCGCCGCCGTGCATGCCGTACACCGCGGGCAGCGGGCCGCGTACGCCGTGCGGCCGGTACAGCCGCAGCCGCACCGCGGGCGCTCCGGCCGGTCCGGGGACGCGTATCTCCCCGACGTCCACGCCGCCGGTGTCGGCGGCCGCCACCGCCGCGGCCACCTGTCCGGCCTGCGCGGCCCGTGCCGCGTCGAGGTCGAGCAGCTCCACCTCGGGGATCAGCGGGAGCGCCGCGGCCAGTTCGGGGTCGAACCGGTGGCGCGGGCCCATCTGCGTCCTCCGATCGTCGGCCCAGGGCACGGCGGGGCGTGCGGCGGCGTTGTGATGAGACGGTGTCACGGGCTTCCTCCCAGGTCATCAGACGTGTGTCGGGAGTACGGCCGTCCGGGCCCGACACCTGTGCGCTTTCCACCGCGTCCTCCCCGCCGGCCCGCCCGGCGATCGGCCCGGTGACGATGCCGAAAGCCGCCCTGAGCAGCGGGAAGACCTCCCCGGCGCGGGAAGCGGACCGCTCTTGACGCCGGCGCGGTGCCTCCCTATGGTCTCCCCGCTCGACCGGAAATTTTCCGGAAGGCGCCGATCCGCACCGTACGGGCCCGCCGCCCGGCCGCCGGCGGAATCCCGGGGCCCGACGGGAGCACCAGAAAGGGACCAGCCTTGACCACGACCCCCACCCCCTCCGGAAGACCCGCCCCCGCCACGGCGCGCCCCCGGCGCGCCCGCGGGCTGCGCCGTCTGGCGATGCCCCTGCTGCTCTCCTGCGGGATGTGCCTGGGCGCCCTGGCCGCGGCCGGCCCGGCCCAGGCCGGCCAGGCGAACGACACCGTCGTCGAGACCACCCGGCACGGGGGCAGGACCGTCGCCCTCACCTTCGACGACGGCCCCGACCCCGACGACACCCCGCGCCTGCTGGAGGTGCTGCGCAAGCACCGCGTCAAGGCGGTCTTCTGCCTGTGGGGCGACCACGTCGAGGAGCACCCCGAGCTGGTCCGCGCGATCGTCGCCGGCGGCCACACGCTGTGCAACCACACCATGCACCACGACGACATGGCCACCTGGTCCCCCGAGGACATCCGGGCGGACCTGGCCGAGGCCAACGCCGCGATCCGCCGCGCCGCGCCGGGCGCGCGGATCCCCTACTTCCGCGCGCCGTACGGCAGTTGGGGGCAGACGCCGCAGGTGGCGGCCTCGATGGGGATGCAGCCGCTGGGCTGGCGGCTGGTGATCGGCGACTGGGAGCCGCACAGCGCCGACGAGTTCGCCCGCCGCATCACCGAGGGCGTCACGCCCGGGGCCGTGGTGCTGCTGCACGACGGCGGCGGCGACCGCAGCGCGACCGTCGAGGCCGTCGACCGTGCCATCCCGCGGCTCAGGGCCGAGGGCTGGCGCTTCGACAAGCCCGCCCGCCGCGGCTGAGCCCGCCCGTGACCGGCCCGGCCGGCCTCCGAAACCATCGGGAGACCCGTATGAGACCGAACACGACGCGGTTCGCCTTCCTGCGCGACCGCACGGGGCGGGCGGGCGGCTACGTCGTCGCCCTGCTCACCGGAGCCCTGCTCATGGGCACGGCGCCGTCCACCCCCGCCGCACCGGGCGACTCCCCGGCATCCGCCGGAAACACCGCCGGGAGTGCGGCGGGCGAGCGCTCGGGCCGCGCCTGGGTGGGCACCTGGTCCACCACGCCCACGGCCGTCCCCGCCTCGGACACCACCGTGTTCGAGGACCAGACCATCCGCCAGACCGTCCGCACCAGCATCGGCGGCGACAGGGTGCGCGTCCGGCTGTCGAACGAGTTCGGCGACCGGCCCCTGGTCATCGGCGAGGCCCGCATCGCCCGCCGCTCGGGGGGCGGCGGGTCCACCGCCGTCGACAAGCGCACCGACCGCGCGCTCACCTTCGGCGGGCGCTCCTCGGTGACCGTCCCCGCGGGCGCGCCCGTGCTCAGCGACCCGGTCTCCCTGCGGGTGCCGGCGGGCTCCGACCTGGTGGTGAGCATCCACCTGCCCGAGCGCACCCCGGGCTCGACGGTCCACGCGTTCGCCTTCCAGCACAACCACGTGGCCTCCGGCAACGTCACCGGGCACGCGGACATCACACCGACCGCCACCATCGACCGCTGGTACTTCCTGACCGGCGTGAGCGTGAGCGCCGACCGCTCCAAGGGGGCCGGGAAGCCCTCGGCCGTCGTCGCCCTCGGAGACTCCATCACCGACGGCTCCGACACCGAGGCGAACGCCAACCACCGCTGGCCCGACTTCCTCGCCCGGCGCCTGGCGAAGGCCCGCGGACCGTACCCGCGGGGCGTGCTCAACCAGGGCGTCAGCGGCAACCGCCTGCTGCACGACCCCAACCCCCCGGCCGGGACCGGCGCCGAGGACTACGCGGCCTACTTCGGCCAGAGCGCGCTGCGCCGCTTCGACCGCGACGTGGCCGCCCAGCCCGGCGCCGGGCACGTCATCGTCCTGCTGGGCGTGAACGACCTCGGCCACCCGGCCGCGGGCACCGCTCCCGCTTCGGAGAAGGTCACCGCCCGGGACGTCATCGACGGCCACCGCCAGCTCATCGCCCGCGCCCACGAGCGGGGACTGAAGATATACGGCGGCACGATCCTGCCGTTCAAGGGCGACACCTTCGGCTTCCACAGCGAGGAGAGCGAGGCCGCCCGCCAGGCCGTCAACCACTGGATCCGCACCAGCGGCGAGTACGACGGGGTGATCGACTTCGACCGGGCCCTGCGCGACCCCGCCGACCCCGAGCGCCTGCTGCCGCGCTACGACAGCGGCGACCACCTCCACCCCAGCGACGCCGGGGCGGAGGCGATGGCCGACGCCGTCCCCCTCCACCTGCTGCGCTGACCACGCCCCGCGGCGCACCGCACCGCGCGGCGACCGTGCCCCCCTCCGGCACGGGCGCCGCGCGGCGTCCGGCACCCGGGCGCTCACAGCCCGGGCAGCGCATCCTGCTCGACCTCCCGGCGCACGGGCGCCGGGGCCGTGCGCAACGCCAGCTTCTCCCGGCACTCCACCCCCAGGCCCCACAGCCGCGCCTGCCGGTCGCGCAGCGGCCGTCCGCACATCCGGCACGTCACGCGCGGCCGGCCCTCTCCGGACGGTTCGGGGCTGCCGGGGAGCGGTACGGACTCGGGTCCGGGATCGGGTTCGGCGGTCATCCCACCGGTCTACCAGGCCGCGCACCGCCGCGCGAGAACGGCTCCCGCGGAACGCCGGAGCCCGCCTCCCCGGCCTCCTCAGGCGCCGATGGGGATGCGCAGGACCTGCCCCGGGACGATCACGTCGGGGTCGGTGACCTGCGGGTTGGCCCGTACGATCCGCCGGTACTGCCCGGCGTCCCCGTAGTGCTCCCTGGCGATGGCCGAGAGGGTGTCCCCCCTGGCGACCTTGTGTTCGCGGTAGCCGATGTAACCCGGCACGATCCGCGGCCCGTAGATCACCGGGACGGTCACCGTGCCGATCTCGCTGCCGTCCTTGGGGCTGACCTCGAAGACCTGCACGAAGAGCCGGTCCAGCCGGAACTCCGCGCCGCTGACGTCCATCCGGACCTGGAACTGCCCGTGCTCGCCGGAGCCGCCCCCGGCGGAGAAGGACTTGGCGACCTCGTCGTGGCCCTCCCCGACGCGGCACCGCAGCATGGCCTCGAAGCCGGTGCCGACGCCGGCCACCAGGATCGGATCGCCCACCAGGTCGAACTCACGCGGTTGGTCGATGCGGTTGGTCATGGAAACCTCCGTTGTGGACGCTCGGTCGGGGCGCCGGTGACGGGTGCCCGTGTGGGAAGGCTGAACTCACTTGCTGCGGAGGCGACTTCGAAGGCCGCAGGGAATCGGCCACCGTCCACCGGCCGTCCTGCCACCGGCCGCCCCCTCCGGGACGCCGCCGGAGCCCGGGTCAGACGAAGGTGCACGGCACGACGTGGTGGAAGCGGAACATCCTGAAGACGAGGGCGACCCTGCGCGGGACCCGGCACAGGCGCAGCCGCCCGGAGGCGGCGGTGCAGCGGTGGTGCAGCCGGAGGAACAGGTTGATGCCGGAGCTGTCGCAGAAGGTGACGTCGGACATGTCGATGACCAGCTCCCGGCGGGAGTCCGCCAGCTCCGTGAGGGCGGGTTCCAGGCCCGCCGCGGTATGGAGGTCGAGCTCACCCGAGAGGTGGACCATCGGGGGCGTCTCGAGCGGCGACGGCGCCGCGAGGGTGGACCCGGCTGTCATGGAAGCACCTTCTTCGGTGTGAGGGTGGGGGAGACCCGCCGCGCCCACCGCATCCGGCGGGCACGGGTAGACCTCATCACCGCCTGCCGGGTGCCGGTAAGTCCCGGACGGGCCCCGGCGGAGGGCCGAAGGTCCCCTCCGCCGGGGCCCGTCGGCCGTCGGCCGTCCGCCGCCTCCGGGCGGCACGCGCGGAGGCCGCCGGCCGCACACCGTGCGGTGTGCGGCCGGCGGCCTCGGCTGCCTCGCGGGTACCTGCGTCGCTCCCGTGGGGAGGGGCGGCGGGAACGCCGGGGAGCGGCGTTCCCGGTGCCGGTCAGAGGTCGAAGTACATCTCGAACTCGTGCGGGTGCGGGCGGAGCTGGATCGGGGCGATCTCGTTGGTGCGCTTGTAGTCGATCCAGGTCTCGATCAGGTCGGCGGTGAAGACTCCGCCGGCCTGCAGGTACTCGTTGTCCTCCTCCAGGGCCTCCAGGACGGCCGGCAGGGAGGTGGGCACCTGCGGGACGCCCGCGTGCTCCTCCGGGGCCAGCTCGTAGAGGTCCTTGTCGATCGGCTCGGCCGGCTCGATCTTGTTCTTGACGCCGTCCAGGCCGGCCAGCAGCAGGGCCGAGAAGGCCAGGTACGGGTTGGAGGACGGGTCCGGGGCGCGGAACTCCACGCGCTTGGCCTTCGGGTTGGAGCCGGTGATCGGGATGCGCATCGCGGCGGAGCGGTTGCGCTGCGAGTACACCAGGTTCACCGGGGCCTCGAAGCCGGGCACCAGGCGGTGGTAGGAGTTCACCGTCGGGTTGGTGAAGGCCAGCAGCGACGGGGCGTGCTTGAGGATGCCGCCGATGTAGTACCGGGCGGTGTCCGACAGGCCCGCGTAGCCCTGCTCGTCGTAGAACAGCGGCTCGCCGCCGGACCACAGCGACTGGTGGACGTGCATGCCCGAGCCGTTGTCGCCGAAGATCGGCTTCGGCATGAAGGTGGCGGTCTTGCCGTTGCGCCAGGCGACGTTCTTGATGATGTACTTGAACAGCATCAGGTCGTCGGCGGCCGCCAGCAGCGTGTTGAACCTGTAGTTGATCTCCGCCTGGCCGGCGGTGCCGACCTCGTGGTGCTGGCGCTCGACCTTCAGGCCGACCCGGTCCAGCTCCAGGGACATCTCGGCGCGCAGGTCGGCGAAGTGGTCGACCGGCGGGGTCGGGAAGTAGCCGCCCTTGTAGCGGACCTTGTAGCCGCGGTTGTCCTCCAGCGCGCCGGTGTTCCAGGCGCCGGCCTCGGAGTCGATGTGGTAGAACGACTCGTTCGCGCTGGTCTGGAAGCGCACGCTGTCGAAGACGTAGAACTCGGCCTCGGGCCCGAAGTAGGCGGTGTCCGCGATGCCGGAGGAGGCGAGGTACGCCTCGGCCTTCTTCGCCACGTTGCGCGGGTCCCGGCTGTACTGCTCGCCGGTGATCGGGTCGTGGATGAAGAAGTTGATGTTGAGCGTCCTGTCGCGGCGGAACGGGTCCAGACGGGCGGTGGACAGGTCCGGCAGCAGCGCCATGTCGGACTCGTGGATCGCCTGGAAGCCGCGGATCGAGGACCCGTCGAAGGCCTGCATCTCGGACGGGTCGAACGTCGAGGCCGGGATCGTGAAGTGCTGCATGATGCCCGGCAGGTCGCAGAAGCGGACGTCGACGAACTTCACGTCGTTGTCCGCGATGTACTTCTTTGCCTCGTCGGCGTTCTGGAACATCCAAGTCCTCCTAGTCCCGCCGCGAGGGGACGGGGTGGCAGCTCGAGTGGCAGTCCAGTGCGATGTCCTGCTGTCGCCCGACCTTAGATTTGCGGGATTTCTCAAGCATGACCCATTTGTTTCGGTGATGTTAACCGGACGAGTGTGCGGACGGTCGCTTCCGGTGCCGTCCCCGGCGCCGCCCTCGCGGCCTTGTGCGGTCCCCGCAGCCCGGCCGGGTACCCCGTAAGGCCGCGCGTTACCGTTGACGGGTGGACAACAGGCAAGTAATCGGATCCTGGCTCTCCGGCCCCAGGGCCGCGGCCGAGCAGATGGGCGCGGACTTCGGCTACCGGGGCGAGCGGCTGGGCCTTCCCCAGGACGGGCCGGGGTCCATCGCCCCGCTGGGACGCCGGTTCGGCGCGATCTTCGTCGACTGGGGCCTGTGCATGCTGATCGCATACGGTCTGCTCACGGGCGGCGACCTCGGTTCGGCGGGGAACTGGGCCCTGCTGGTCTTCGCGGTGCTCGGCGTCCTCACCGTCGGCACGGTCGGCTCCACGCCGGGCAAGCGGCTGCTGGGCCTGCGGGTGGTCTCCGTGGGCGGCGGGCGGCTCACGCTGCCCCGCGCGGTGGTGCGCACGGCTCTGCTGGCGCTCGCCGTGCCGGCGCTCGTGTGGGACCGCGACTCGCGCGGCCTGCACGACCGGCTCTCCGGCGCCGTGCAGGTGCGGATCTGAGTGACCACCGCCCCCTCGGCGGTACGAAGACCCCGCCGCGAGCGGTGAGCCGCGGGGCGGACCGGCGCGGGCCCGCGGGCGGATACGGATGTGGTGGAGGCCCGGAACTCTTCGGAGTTCCGGGCCTCCACCACATCCGTATCCGCCCGGTGCGCCGGGCGCGTGCGCGCCTCAGCGGCGGGTCGGCCCCTTCGGCATCCGCATGCCGCGGGGCATCGGTCCCTTGGGCATCGGCAGGTTGTTCATCAGGTCGCCCATGGCCCGCAGCCGGTCGTTGGTCTCGGTGACCTGGGGGCCCTGGAGCACCCGGGGGAGCTTGAGCAGCTTGGTGCGCAGCTTCTTCAGCTCCGTCTGGCCCTCGCCGGTGCCCACGACCACGTCGTGGACCGGGACGCCGCTGACGATGCGCGCCATGCGCTTCTTCTCGGAGACGATCAGGGAGCGCACCCGGTTCGGGTTCCCCTCGCCGACGAGCACGATGCCCGCCTTCCCCACGGCCCGGTGGACGACGTCCTGCTGCCGGTTCATGGCCACGGCCGGGGTGACCGTCCAGCCGCGGCCGATGTTGTCCAGGACGGCGGCCGCGGCGCCCGGCTGACCCTCCATCTGGCTGAACGCCGCCCGCTCGGCCCGGCGGCCGAAGACGATGGCCATCGCGAGGAAGGCCAGCAGGAAGCCCAGGATGCCCAGGTAGACGGGGTGGCCGACCCAGAAGCCGATCGCGAGGAGAACACCGAAGGTGACGAGCCCCACGCCCGCGAGGACGAAGCCGATCGACTTGTCGACGCGCCGCGTCATCTTGTACGTCAGGGCGATCTGCTTGAGCCGCCCCGGATTCTCGGATGTTTCCTTCCTCGCCATACAGCGAAGTCTACGTCGCCCGCCTGCGCCCGGTCGCCGCGGCCTCCAGGACGGCCGCGGCCTCCCCCCGGGCGCGTGCCCGACGGCGGTCCTCCAGGACGGCCGCCCAGGCGTTGCGGCGCGCGGTGCGCTGCCCGCCGGGCAGCAGCAGCCCCTCCAGTCTTCCCAGGATCCGTGCGGTGGTGTGCACCGGAAGGTCCCCTCCCCATGGCGGGCCCCGCGGGGCCGGTGGTGCGGGCGGTCCGTGGTCCCCACCCTCGCCGAACGGTGTTACCAGCGGGTGACGACGCGGTCAAAGGCGCCGAAGGCGCAGGGAGCGGATCAGGCCACGGGGAGGGGAGGGCGTCACGCCGCGGTGGCGCCCCGGCGCTCGACCGCCTGCCGGTACAGGCGCCCGGCGCGGTAGGAGGAGCGGACCAGCGGGCCGGACATGACGCCGGCGAAGCCGATCTCGTCCGCCTCGTCCTTCAGCTCCACGAACTCCTGGGGCTTCACCCAGCGCTCCACCGGGTGGTGCCGGGGCGAGGGGCGCAGGTACTGGGTGATGGTGATCAGCTCGCAGCCCGCCTCGTGCAGGTCGCGCAGGGCCTGGCTGACCTCCTCGCGGGTCTCGCCGAGTCCGAGGATCAGGTTGGACTTGGTGACCAGCCCCTCCTCGCGGGCCCGGGTGATCACCTCCAGCGACCGCTCGTAGCGGAAGGCGGGGCGGATGCGCTTGAAGATCCTCGGGACCGTCTCGACGTTGTGCGCCAGCACCTCCGGGCGCGAGGAGAAGACCTCGGCGAGCTGCTCGGGCACCGCGTTGAAGTCCGGGATCAGCAGCTCGACGCCGGTGTCCGGCATCAGCGCGTGGATCTGGCGGACGGTCTCGGCGTACAGCCAGGCGCCGCCGTCGGGCAGGTCGTCGCGGGCGACGCCGGTGATCGTGGCGTACCGCAGCTCCATCTGCTGAACGGACTCGGCCACCCGGCGCGGCTCGTCGCGGTCGAACTCGGCGGGCCTGCCGGTGTCGATCTGGCAGAAGTCGCAGCGCCGGGTGCACTGCTCGCCTCCGATGAGGAAGGTGGCCTCGCGGTCCTCCCAGCACTCGAAGATGTTGGGACAGCCGGCCTCCTGGCACACCGTGTGCAGACCCTCGCGCTTGACCAGGGACTGCAGTGCGTTGTACTCGGGGCCCATCTTCGCCCGGGTCTTGATCCACTCGGGCTTGCGCTCGATGGGGGTCTGGCTGTTCCGGACCTCCAGGCGCAGCAGCTTCCTACCGTCGGGTGCGACAGCGGACACGTCCGGCACTCCCCTTATGTGTTGGTGGCCTTTGAATCTTCGGCGCACACCAGGGTACGCCTTGGCTTGTTCGGGTCAGACGGCGCGGGGCAGCGCTTCCGCGGACTCCAGCACCGCGCGCAGGTGCTTCTCCGCCACGGGCAGCACCTCGGCGACGGTCACCGGCCTGCCCAGCTCCTGCGAGAGCGAGGTGACCCCGGCGTCCCGGATGCCGCACGGCACGATGCGGTCGTACCCGGTGTTGTCGGAGTCGCAGTTGAGCGCGAAGCCGTGCATGGTGACGCCCTTGGCCACCCGGATGCCGATGGCGGCGAGCTTGCGGTCGTCGCCGCGCTGGCCGGCGTTGGAGGGGGCGTACTCCGGGCCGCGCAGCCTCGGGTCGTACTCGTCGTCGTGGAGTCTCGGGTCGAAGTCCAGGTCCAGGCCGCCCGGAGCGGTCTCCCTGCCGGACTTCCCGGGATCGCCCAGCACCCACACCCCGCTGCGCCCCTCGACCCGGGTGGTCTCCAGGCCGAACTCCGCGCAGGTGCGGATCAGCGCCTCCTCCAGCCGCCGCACGTGGGCGACGACGTCCACCGGACGGGGCAGCTTCAGGATCGGATAGCCGACGAGCTGGCCCGGGCCGTGCCAGGTGATCTTGCCGCCGCGGTCCACGTCCACCACGGGGGTGCCGTCCAGGGGGCGCTCGCTGTCCTCGGTGCGGCGGCCGGCCGTGTACACCGGCTGGTGCTCCAGCAGCAGGCAGGTGTCGGGGATCTCGTCGGCGAAGCGGGCCGCGTGGACCTCGCGCTGCCTGCGCCACGCCTCCAGATACTCCACGGCGTCCTCGCCGAAGCCCAGGTGGACAAAGCGCAGCTCGCTCACGGCGGCTCCTCCTCCGGTCGTCTCGGGCCGCGGCCCAGGTCGTCGCGGGTCCCGGCAGCCACTGTACGGCTCCGGGGCCGGGGACCGGCGGGCCGGTGGCGGCCGGCCGGTCCCCGGTGACGGACCGCGACGGGAGGACGCCGAACGGTTCCGCTCACCGCGCCCACTCACACGTATGGATGAAACCCGCGCTCAGACCCCCGGAGGGGCGGAGCGGACGGCTACATTCGCGCCGTTCCAGCAGGGCGCCCCGGCGTCTGTCGTACCCCAAGCCGTGAGGCAGGAGACCGCAAAGCCGATGTCGACGGAACGACCTGGGAAATCCTCCCAGCGCACCCCCAACCGCCAGCTCGCCGCGCTCATCGCCGAGGCCGGGTTCTCCAACGCCGGACTCGCCCGGCGGGTCGACCAGCTCGGGTTGGAGCACGGACTGGACCTCCGGTACGACAAGACCTCCGTGACGCGCTGGCTGCGCGGGCAGCAGCCGCGCGGCACGACGCCGGCGCTGATCGCCGAGGTCTTCACCCGCCGCCTGGGCCGCAGGCTCACCGCCCAGGACCTGGGCCTGGACGCGTGCGCGCCGGTCTACGCCGGGCTGGAGTTCGCGGCCACACCCGGCGAGGCGGTGGACATCGTCGGGGGCCTGTGGCGCAAGGACACCGGGAACCACGCCGAGCTGCGCAAGATCGCCTTCACCCCGGCCGGGCTGGTGGTGCCCAGCCGGGACTGGCTGATCGGCCGTCCCGACGAGCGCGTGGCGCGCGGCGAACCCGCGCCGGAGGCGCCCAGGGTGCCCTCCCAGGGCCGCGGCCCCCTGTCACCCGCCGCCGTACCGCCGCCCCGGGTGGGGCAGGCGGCCCGGATCGAACGGGTGGAGCGGGGCCCGGGGCAGCGGGTCACGGCCGGGGACGTCGCCGCCCTGCGCTCGGTCGGCGAGCTGTTCCGCGCCCTCGACCACGCCTACGGCGGCGGCCACGCCCGGCAGGCGCTGGTGCGCTACCTGGAGCACGAGGCCGAGCCGATGCTGCGCGGCGCCTACGGGGAGCAGACCGGGCGCCGGCTGTTCGCCGCGGTGGCGGACCTGACCCGCCTGGCGGGGTGGACGGCGTACGACATCGCCGCGCACGGGCTGGCGCAGCGCTACTTCGTCCAGGCGCTGCGGCTGGCCCAGGCCGCCGGGGACCGGGCGTACGGCAGCTATGTGCTGGTGACGATGAGCAGGCAGGCGGTGTACCTCGGGCACGGCCGCGAGGCGGTGCAGCTGGCGCGGGTCGCCCAGCAGGGCGTCGGCTCCTCGGTGCCGCCTGCCGTCCAGGCGCTGCTGCACGCGGTGGAGGCGCGCGGGCACGGGGTGCTGGGGGAGGTGCGGGCGTGCACGGCGTCGCTGGCCCGCGCCGAGCGGGCGCTGGAGCAGGCGCGGCCGGGCGACGAGACGCCGCACTGGGCGCGGTTCTTCGACGAGGCGCAGCTCGCCGACGAGTTCGGGCACTGCCACCGGGACCTCCAGCAGTACCGGGCGGCGGCCCAGCACGCCGAGCGCTCCCTGCAACTGCGGGGCCCGGGCTATGTGCGCAGCCGGCTGTTCTGCCGGATGGTGCTGGCCACCGCCCGGCTGGGGCTGGGCGACGTGGAGCAGGCGTGCGCCCTGGCCGCGGAGTCGGCGCAGCAGGCGGCGGAGATGCGCTCGGTGCGGGCGCACGAGTACGTCAAGGACTTCGAACGCCGGCTGGAGCCGTACCGGGACGCCACACCGGTGCGCACCTACCGCGAGCGGGTCGCCGCCCTCGTCTGACTCCCCCTGACCACCGGAGCCCTCCGCCGCCCCACATACCGCAGCCCTCCGTGCCGCCGGCCGGGCCGCCCGGGCCGTACGCCTACGCGCCCCCGCCGTACGCCTACGCGCCGCCCCCGCTGCCGGGCCCGCCGCCGGAGCTGGTCG
>NZ_JBKJFM010000015.1:0-58505 GCF_046614825.1 Streptomyces nanhaiensis | reverse complement strand
GCTTCCCCGGGCCGTGTGGTCCGCCCCGGCCCCGGCCGGGCGGGCGGGCGGGAAAACGTACGGGAGGGCCGGGCGGACGAGGGCTCCCCGTCCGCCCGGCCCTCCCTCGCCGGTTTCTACAGGCCGGCCGGGGCCGGGGCGGGCCGGCCGGCGGACACGGGCGCCGCGGCGGCCACCGGCGGCAGACCGCGCTCGCGCAGCGACAGCAGCACCCGCAGGACGGCGACCCACACCAGGCAGGAGCCCAGCAGGTGCGCCGCGACCAGCACCTCGGGCAGCTCGGTGAAGTACTGGACGTAGCCGATGACGCCCTGCGCCAGCAGGACCAGGAAGAGGTCCCGGGTGCGGACGACCGGTGCCCGGGGGGCGTTCACGGCGCGCAGCGCCAGCCACAGCAGTACGGTCAGGGCCACCACGGCCCAGGCCAGCAGGGCGTGCACCCGGGCGGTCGTCTCCCAGTCCACGCCCATCCGCGGCACGTCGCTGCTGTCGCCCGCGTGAGGACCCGCGCCCGTCACCATGGTGCCGACGACGATCAGCACCACGGACACGGCGGTCAGCGCCGCCGCGAGCTGCCGGATCCGCGCTCCGGCCAGCGGGCGCGGCACGTCGTCGCCCTCGCGGGCGCGCAGCCAGGTGACGGTGGTGACCGTGATGAGCACGCTGGCGAGCAGGAAGTGCGCGGCGACGGTGTACGGGTTCAGCCGCATCAGCACCGTCACACCGCCCAGCAGGCCGTTGGCGACGACCAGCCAGAACTGCGACCAGGCCAGCCGCGACAGGCCGCGGCGGCGCGGCTTCGCCGAGCGGACCGCGACGATCGCCCAGCCGACGGCGGCGCACAGCACGTACGTCAGCAGGCGGTTGCCGAACTCGATGGCGCCGTGCAGCCCCATCTCGGGTGTGGCGACCAGGCTGTCCCCGCTGCACTTGGGCCAGGTGTCGCACCCCAGCCCCGAGCCGGTCAACCGCACCACCCCGCCGGTGACCACGATGAGCACGCTCAGGACGAGCGCGGTCAGGGTGGCGCGCTCCACGGTGCGCTGGGCGGGGGTCCAGCGCCTGGCGACGTACGCGACGGGGTTTCGCGCGAATTCGAGCAGATTGGGCACGGACACCATGGTAGGCGGGTGCTTGTGCAAGCTTTCACGAGGGGGCGCGTGGGGCGGGACGCGCTCCCCGGGCCCCCTCCCGGGCGCCGCCCGCGCGGGCGGCGGAGATGCTCACTCCCACCGGAAGAAGCGGGCCGCGGCGGCCAGGCCCGCCACCGCCCACACGCCCAGGACCGCCAGGTTCCCCCAGGGCATCGCGGCACCGTCCCGCAGCACCTCGCGCAGCCCCTCGGAGAGCGCGGAGATCGGCAGCAGCTCCAGCACCCCGCGCACCGGCTCGGGGAACTTCTCCAGCGGCACCACCACCCCGCCGCCGACCAGCAGCAGGACGAAGACGAGGTTGGCCGCCGCGAGCGTCGCCTCGGCCCGCAGCGTCCCGGCCATCAGCAGCCCGAGACCGGAGAACGCCGCCGTCCCGGCGACCAGCAGCAGCGCCACGGCGAGCGGACTGCCGTGCGGCGACCATCCCAGCGCCAGGGCCACCGACGTCAGCAGCACCACCTGCAGCACCTCGGTGACCAGCACCGCGCAGGTCTTGGCGGCCATCAGCCCCCAGCGGGGCAGCGGCGAGGCTCCCAGCCGCTTGAGGACGCCGTAGCGCCGCTCGAAGCCGGTGGAGATCGCCTGGCCGGTGAACGCGGTCGAGAGCACGGCCAGCGCGAGCACGCCCGGCGCCAGGAAGTCCACGCGCCCGCCCCCGCCGTCCCCCTCCCCGGCCAGGTCCACGATGTCCACGGCGCTGAACAGCACCAGCAGCAGGGTGGGGATGACGATCGTCAGCAGCAGCTGCTCGCCGTGCCGCAGCAGCAGCCGCGTCTCCAGCGCGGCCTGCGCGGCGATCATCCGCGGCAGCGGGGCCGCGCCGGGGGCGGGGGCGTACGTGCCCGGTCCGGTGTTCCGAGCGCTCACGACCGCAGCTCCTTGCCCGTCAGTTCCAGGAAGACGTCCTCCAGCGTGTGCCGCTCCACCGCGATGCCGTCCGGCATCACCCCGTTCTGCGCGCACCAGGACGTCACCGTGGCCAGGAGCTGGGGGTCGACGGTGCCGGTCAGGCGGTACGAGCCCGGGGCCGTCTCGGCGGCCGCGGTGTCCGGCGGCAGCGCCTTGAGCAGCGAGGCCAGGTCCAGGCCGGGGCGCCCGGTGAAGCTCAGGGTGTTCTCGGCGCCGCCGCGGCACAGCTCCTCGGGGCTGCCCCGCGCGATCACCCGGCCCTCGTCGATGATCGCGACGTCGTCGGCGAGGGTCTCGGCCTCGTCCATGAAGTGGGTGCTCAGCACCACCGTCACGCCGTCCGCACGCAGCTCCCGCACCAGGTCCCAGGCGGAGCGGCGGGCCTGCGGGTCCAGGCCGGCGGTCGGCTCGTCGAGGAAGACCAGCTCGGGCCGCCCGACGACGGCCATGGCCAGGGAGAGCCGCTGCTGCTGACCGCCGGACAGCCGCCGGTAGGGGGTGCGGCCGCAGCCGGCCAGTCCCAGCCGTTCGATCAGCGCGCCGGTGTCCAGCGGGTGGGCGTGCAGCGCGGCCGTGTGGCGCAGCATCTCCGCGGCGCGGACGGTGGGGTAGATCCCGCCGCTCTGGAGCATCACGCCGACCCGGGGCCGCAGCGCGGCGGCGTCGGCGACCGGGTCCAGTCCCAGGACGCGGACCGTGCCCGCGTCCGGACGGCGGTAGCCCTCGCAGGTCTCGATGGTGGTGGTCTTGCCGGCTCCGTTGGGGCCGAGGACGGCGGTGACGGTGCCGCGCCCGACGGTGAGGTCCAGCCCGTCCACCGCCGTCCTGCTCCCGTACCGCTTCACCAGTCCCGCGACCTCGACGGCCGCCGTGTCTCGCATACCGGCGAGTCTAGGAGCCCGCGGGCGGACCGCCTCCGCCGGGCCGGGCCGTCCGCCGGGCCGCGCCGCCGGTGTCCCGGGTAAGGCACGCCTTACGTGACGCATCCCATCCGGGCCGGTCAGGGCGCGGCTTGCCCGCCTCCCCGGAATTACGCAACAATGGCGTTGTGAAAAAGCGCACCCGCCGCCACCGGCGGTCCGGCCACGGCGGGCGGGAGCGCTGCGGACCCGGGGCGGAGCGAGGAGGCGCGAGAGCACATGGCGGCCCACCACGGCGGCGGTGACACCCGCGCCCACGGCCACCCGGCCCCGGACGAGCACCACGGCACCCGCAACAAGGTCGCGCGCTCCATCCTCGACCACGGTCCGTCCACCGCGGCCGAACTGGCCCAGCGGCTGGAGCTCACCCAGGCGGCGGTCCGCCGCCACCTGGACGCACTGGTCTCCGAGGGCGTCGTCGAGCCCCGTGAGAAGCGGGTCTACGGCTCGCGCGGCAGGGGCCGCCCCGCCAGGGCCTTCGCGCTCACCGACTACGGCCGCAGCGCCTTCGACCAGGCCTACGACCAGCTCGCCGTCGACGCCATGCGCTGGATAGCCCAGGCCGCGGGCGGCGGCGAGAGGGGACGGGCCGCGGTCGCGGCCTTCGCCCGCGCCCGGGTCGCCGCACAGGCGGAGCGGTACCGCGCCGAGCTGGAACGCGCCGCACCCGAGGAGAGGGCCAGGGTTCTGGCCGAGGCACTGTCCAGGGACGGGTACGCTGCCACCGCGCGCGGCGCGCCCGCCTCCAGCGGAGAGCAGCTCTGCCAGCACCACTGCCCGGTGGCCCACGCCGCCGAGCAGTTCCCGCAGCTGTGCGAGGCGGAGACGGAGGTCTTCTCCCGCCTGCTCGGCACCCACGTGCAGCGTCTGGCCACCATCGCCCACGGCGACGGGGTGTGCACGACGTTCATCCCCGGAGCGGCTTCCGGGGCCGCACCCGGGACACCCAAGACATCCAAGACCACCGCAGCGACAGCATCTGCAAGCACAGCCGGGAGGAACCCCGCATGACTCTCCCCACGGAGACTGCCCACCCTGAGCTGGAGGGCCTGGGCAAGTACGAGTACGGCTGGGCCGACCCGGACGCCGCCGGCGCCTCGGCCAAGCGCGGCCTCTCCGAGGAGGTCGTCCGCGACATCTCGGGCAAGAAGTCCGAGCCGGAGTGGATGCTGAAGCTCCGCATGAAGGGCCTGAAGCTCTTCGAGAAGAAGCCCATGCCGAACTGGGGCTCGGACCTGAGCGGCATCGACTTCGACAACATCAAGTACTTCGTGCGGTCCACCGAGAAGCAGGCCCAGACCTGGGAGGACCTGCCGGAGGACATCAAGAACACCTACGACAAGCTGGGCATCCCCGAGGCCGAGAAGCAGCGCCTGGTCGCCGGTGTCGCCGCCCAGTACGAGTCCGAGGTGGTCTACCACCAGATCCGCGAGGACCTGGAGAAGCAGGGCGTCATCTTCCTGGACACCGACACCGCCCTCAAGGAGCACCCGGAGCTGTTCCAGGAGTACTTCGGCACCGTCATCCCGGCCGGCGACAACAAGTTCGCCGCGCTGAACACCGCGGTGTGGTCCGGCGGCTCGTTCATCTACGTGCCCAAGGGCGTCCACGTGGACATCCCGCTCCAGGCCTACTTCCGGATCAACACCGAGAACATGGGCCAGTTCGAGCGGACGCTGATCATCGTCGACGAGGACGCCTACGTCCACTACGTCGAGGGCTGCACCGCGCCGATCTACCAGTCCGACTCGCTGCACTCGGCGGTCGTGGAGATCATCGTCAAGAAGGGCGCCCGCTGCCGCTACACGACCATCCAGAACTGGTCGAACAACGTGTACAACCTGGTCACCAAGCGCGCCGTGGCCTACGAGGGCGCGACGATGGAGTGGGTCGACGGCAACATCGGCTCCAAGGTGACCATGAAGTACCCCGCCGTCTACCTGATGGGCGAGCACGCCAAGGGCGAGACCCTCTCGATCGCCTTCGCGGGCGAGGGCCAGCACCAGGACGCCGGCGCCAAGATGGTGCACATGGCGCCCAACACCTCCTCCAACATCGTCTCCAAGTCGGTGGCGCGGGGCGGCGGCCGCACCTCCTACCGCGGTCTGATCGAGATCGGCGAGGGCGCGGAGAACTCCAAGTCCAACGTGCTGTGCGACGCGCTGCTGGTGGACACCATCTCCCGCTCGGACACCTACCCCTACGTCGACGTCCGCGAGGACGACGTCACGATGGGCCACGAGGCGACGGTCTCCAAGGTCAGCGACGACCAGCTGTTCTACCTGATGCAGCGCGGTCTGTCCGAGGACGAGGCGATGGCGATGATCGTGCGCGGCTTCGTCGAGCCGATCGCCAAGGAACTGCCCATGGAGTACGCCCTGGAGCTCAACCGGCTGATCGAGCTGCAGATGGAGGGCGCGGTCGGCTGACCGCCCGGCCACCCGTCCTCCCCACCTCCGTGACCGTGAGCCGGTCTCCGGGCGCCGATGGGCCCGGGGACCGGCGAACACAGAAGACAGAGAGCGAGCAACACGACAGCCATGGCTGAGGCTCAGAACATCCCGGCCGGGTCCACGACCGCCGGATCGATCGCGGTGGCGGCCGAGTCCACCGTCGCCACCCGGATGAGCGCCCCGCCGTCCTTCGACGTGGCGGACTTCCCGGTGCCGCACGGCCGCGAGGAGGAGTGGCGCTTCACCCCGCTGGAGCGCCTGAGGGGCCTGCACGACGGCACCGCCGAGGCCGGCGGCGGCGTCAAGGTCGACGTCTCCGCGCCCGACGGCGTGACGGTGGAGACCGTCGGCCGCGACGACGCCCGTCTGGGCCGGGCCGGCAAGCCCGTGGACCGGGTCGCCGCCCAGGCCTACAGCGCCTTCGAGAAGGCCGCCGTCGTCACCGTGCCCAAGGAGACCGCGCTCACCGAGCCGATCCGGGTGAGCATCCAGGGCCAGGGCGGCGTCTCCTTCGGGCACACCGTCTTCGAGCTGGGCGCCTTCGCCGAGGCCGTCATCGTCATCGACCACACCGGCGACGGCGTGCGCGCCGCCAACGTCGAGTACGTGCTGGGCGACGGCGCCAAGCTGACGGTCGTCTCCGTGCAGGACTGGGACGACACGGCCGTGCACTGCTCCCAGCACAACGCGCTGGTCGGCCGCGACGCCACCTTCAAGTCCGTGGTCGTCACCTTCGGCGGCGACGTGGTCCGCCTCCACCCGCGCGTCAACTACGCGGGCCCCGGCGGCGAGGCCGAGCTGTACGGCCTGTACTTCACCGACGACGGCCAGCACCAGGAGCACCGGCTCTTCGTCGACCACGAGGCGTCGAACTGCCGCAGCAACGTCGTCTACAAGGGCGCCCTCCAGGGCCAGGACGCGCACGCGGTGTGGATCGGCGACGTGCTCATCCGCGCCTCGGCCACCGGCACCGACACCTACGAGCTCAACCGCAACCTCGTCCTCACCGACGGCGCGCGGGTTGACTCGGTGCCCAACCTGGAGATCGAGACCGGCGAGATCGTCGGGGCCGGCCACGCCTCGGCCACCGGCCGCTTCGACGACGAGCAGCTGTTCTACCTGATGGCGCGCGGCATCCCGGAGAAGGACGCCCGCCGCCTGGTGGTGCGGGGCTTCTTCGCCGAACTGGTCCAGCAGATCGGCCTGCCCGACCTGCAGGACCGCCTCATCGCCAGGATCGAGGAGGAGCTGGAGGAGTCGGTCGCATGAGCACCGGCGAAAGCGCGGTGGGCAGCGCGGGCTTCGTCCGCGTCGCCTCGCTCGGCGAGCTGGAGGAGGACACCCCCAAGCGGGTGGAGGTCGAGGGCGTCCCGGTCTCGCTCGTCCGCACGCGGGGAGAGGTCTTCGCGATCAACGACATCTGCTCGCACGCGAACGTCTCGCTCTCCGAGGGCGAGGTGGAGGACTGCCACATCGAGTGCTGGCTGCACGGGTCCAGCTTCGACCTGCGCACCGGCAAGCCCGACGGACCGCCCGCCACGCGCCCCGTCCCCGTATACCCCGTCAAGATCGAAGGAGACGGCCCCGACGCGGCCGTGCTCGTCTCCACCACCCAGGAGTCCTGAAGCCCCATGGCAACGCTTGAGATCCACGACCTGCACGTCTCCGTCGAGGCCGAGAACGGCCCCCGGGAGATCCTGCGCGGCGTCGACCTGACCGTGAAGCAGGGCGAGACGCACGCCATCATGGGCCCCAACGGCTCCGGCAAGTCCACCCTCGCCTACTCGCTGGCGGGCCACCCGAAGTACACGATCACCGGCGGCACCGTCACCCTGGACGGCGAGGACGTCCTGGAGATGAGCGTCGACGAGCGCGCCCGCGCCGGCGTCTTCCTCGCCATGCAGTACCCGGTCGAGGTGCCCGGCGTGTCCGTCTCCAACTTCCTGCGCACCGCCGCCACCGCCATCCGCGGCGAGGCCCCCAAGCTGCGCACCTGGGTGAAGGAGGTCAAGGAGGCCATGGAGCGCCTCTCCATCGACCCCGCCTTCGCCGAGCGCAACGTCAACGAGGGCTTCTCCGGCGGTGAGAAGAAGCGCCACGAGATCCTCCAGCTGGAGCTGCTCCGGCCGAAGATCGCGATCCTGGACGAGACCGACTCCGGTCTGGACGTCGACGCGCTGCGCGTCGTCTCCGAGGGCGTCAACCGCGTCCGTGAGACCGGTGAGGTCGGCACCCTGCTGATCACCCACTACACGCGCATCCTGCGCTACATCAAGCCCGACCACGTCCACGTCTTCGCGGCCGGCCGGATCGCCGAGTCCGGCGGCCCGGAGCTGGCGGACAAGCTGGAGGAAGAGGGCTACGAGGCCTACGTCAAGGGCGACCGGACGGCGTGAGCCGTATCCGCGGGGCCGCTCCGGCGGCCCCGCGCACCGACGGCGCCCCCGGTCCGGCCGGACAGGCGCGCAATGGGGTACCCACGGGGCGTGGGGTCCCGGGGTAGAACGGAGAAACACGAGCGTGACACAGCTGCCGGGCCTTCTCGACACGGACGCGATCCGCAAGGACTTCCCGCTGCTGGACCGCACGGTCCACGACGGGAAGAAGGTCGTGTACCTGGACAACGCGGCGACCTCCCAGAAGCCGAACCAGGTGCTCGACGCGCTGAACGACTACTACACGCGGCACAACGCCAACGTCCACCGCGGCGTGCACGTGCTCGCCGAGGAGGCCACGGCGCTGTACGAGGGAGCGCGCGACAAGGTCGCCGCCTTCGTCAACGCCCCGAGCCGCGACGAGGTGATCTTCACCAAGAACGCCTCGGAGTCGCTCAACCTCGTGGCGAACATGCTCGGCTGGGCCGACGAGCCCTACCGCGTCGACGACCGCACCGAGATCGTCATCACGGAGATGGAGCACCACTCCAACATCGTGCCCTGGCAGCTGCTGGCGCAGCGCACGGGCGCGAAGCTGAAGTGGTTCGGCCTCACCGACGACGGCCGCCTGGACCTGTCGAACATCGACGAGGTCATCACCGAGCGGACCAAGGTCGTCTCCTTCGTGCTGGTCTCCAACATCCTGGGCACGGTCAACCCGGTCGAGACGATCGTCCGCCGCGCCCAGGAGGTCGGCGCGCTGGTGGTGGTCGACGCCTCCCAGGCAGCCCCGCACATGGCGGTGGACGTCCAGGCGCTCCAGGCCGACTTCGTGGCCTTCACCGGCCACAAGATGTGCGGGCCGACCGGCATCGGCGTGCTGTGGGGCCGCCAGGAGCTGCTGGAGGACCTGCCGCCCTTCCTCGGCGGCGGCGAGATGATCGAGACCGTCTCGATGCACTCCTCCACCTACGCCCCCGCGCCCCACAAGTTCGAGGCGGGCACGCCGCCGATCGCGCAGGCCGTCGGCCTGGGCGCCGCCGTGGACTACCTCTCGGCGATCGGCATGGACCGCATCGCGGCCCACGAGCACGCGATCACCGAGTACGCGGTGCGCAGGCTCCAGGAGGTGCCCGAGCTGAGGATCATCGGCCCGTCCACGGCCGAGGACCGCGGCGCCGCGATCTCCTTCGCGCTCGGCGACATCCACCCCCACGACGTGGGCCAGGTGCTCGACGAGCAGGGCATCGCCGTCCGGGTCGGCCACCACTGCGCCAGGCCCGTCTGCCTGAGGTACGGAATTCCCGCGACCACCAGGGCGTCGTTCTATCTGTACTCCACTCCGGCGGAGGTCGACGCACTGGTGGAGGGGCTGGAACACGTACGGAACTTCTTCGGTTGATGTTCCGTGACCGACGACGGACGACCGCAGCGGCTGAAGGTGACTCGTGAAGCTTGACTCCATGTACCAGGACGTGATCCTGGACCACTACAAGCACCCGCACGGACGGGGGCTGCGCGACGGCGACGCCGAGGTGCACCACGTCAACCCGACGTGCGGCGACGAGATCACCCTGCGGGTGAGGATGGACGGCTCCACCGTCGCGGACGTCAGCTACGAGGGGCAGGGCTGCTCCATCAGCCAGGCCAGCGCCTCGGTGCTGAACGAACTGCTGGTCGGCAAGGAACTGGCCGAGGCCCGGAGGGTCCAGGAGACCTTCCTGGAGCTGATGCAGTCCAAGGGCCGGATCGAGCCCGACGACGCGATGGAGGAGGTCCTGGAGGACGCGGTCGCGTTCGCCGGGGTCTCCAAGTACCCGGCACGCGTGAAGTGTGCCCTGCTGAGCTGGATGGCATGGAAGGACGCCACCGCCCAGGCCCTGGGCGACGGTTCCGCCGAGGAGAAGGCCGGGCAGAAGGCCGAGGAGAGGACCGCATGAGCGAGACGCCGACCACGACGAAGCCGGCGAGCGAGGACGAGGTCCGCGAGGCCCTGTACGACGTGGTGGACCCCGAGCTGGGCATCGACGTCGTCAACCTGGGCCTGGTCTACGGCATCCACGTCGACGACGACAACACCGCCACGCTGGACATGACGCTGACGTCCGCGGCCTGCCCGCTGACCGACGTGATCGAGGACCAGGCGAAGTCGGCGACCGACGGCATCGTCAACGAACTGCGCATCAACTGGGTCTGGATGCCGCCGTGGGGCCCGGACAAGATCACCGACGAGGGCCGCGAGCAGCTCCGCGCGCTCGGCTTCAACGTCTGAGGCACCCGGACGCCCGGACGCCCGGGCCCCAGCGCCTTCCCCGCCGGCCGGGGCCCCTCGCGGGCCCCGGCCGGCGGCGTGCGCGCCCACGGGCGCGCACGGGGCGGTCGGCGGCCCCGCCGCACCGCTGCGTAGCCTCGGCGCATGGCGTATCTGATGCTGGCCTGCGCGATCCTGGCCGAGGTGCTGGCGACCACCTCGATGAAGTACAGCGACGGTTTCACCCGGCTGTGGCCCACCCTGGGGACCGCCGCCGGATACCTGGTCGCGTTCGTCCTGCTCGCGCAGACGCTGAAGACCATGTCCGTGGGCACCGCGTACGCGATCTGGTCGGGCGTGGGAACCGCCGCCATCGCCGTGATCGGCATGGTCTTCATCGGAGAGGCGGTCACCGCCGCCAGAATCACCGGAATCCTCCTGGTCATCGCCGGTGTGGTGGTGCTCAACCTGGGCGGCGGCGGCCACTGACGGCGCCGCCGCGAGGCCGCCGTGAACCCTCTCGCCCCCATCGGGCAACAACGGGTGAACCGACCACCCGCAGGGCACAGACGGGGGAACCCACGTGGCCGATCCACCGGCGGACGACGCCGCCATCATCGAGGACTCCAGAGAGCGGCCCGAGGTCTTCGCGCGCCTGTACGACCGGCACGCCGCCGACATCCACCGCTATGTGGCGCGGCGGCTGGGCGACGGCATGGCGGACGACCTCACCGCGGAGACCTTCCTGATCGCCTTCAGACAGCGTTCCCGCTACGACACCGGCCGTTCCGGGGCCCGGCCCTGGCTGTACGGCATCGCCGCCAACCTCATCGGCAGGCACCGCCGCCACGAGGTCCGCTCCCTGCGCGCCCTCGCCCGCACCGGGACGGACCCGGTCGCCGACTCCTGGACGGACTGGGTCGACGGCGCCGACAGCCGGGTGGCGGCCCAGGCCGCCTCCGGCCCCCTGGCCGCCGCGCTCGCCGGACTCTCCGCCGGCGACCGGCACGTACTGCTCCTGGTGGCCTGGGCGGACCTGACCTACCAGGAGGTCGCCGACGCGCTGGACATCCCCGTCGGCACGGTTCGCTCACGGCTCAGCCGGGCCCGCCGCAAGGTGCGCACCGCGCTCGGCGGAGACCCCACCCTGGCCAGCGATACCGCGGAGGTGCCCAGCCATGGATGAGATGACCCGGGTGCGCGAATTCCGCGCCGACGCCCCGGCCCCCGACCGGGCACGCCTCGCCCCCGGCCGGCGGCGGCTGCTGGACGCGGCGGAGCGCGGAGCCCGTCCCCGCCGGCTGCGGGCCGACTGGCGGCTTGCCGTCGCCGGGGCGGCCGTCGCGGTCACCGCGGCGGCGTTCGCGGGCAGCCAGCTGGCGGGCGGAGGAGCCGACACCGCCGCGCCGCCGGCCGCCTCCTCGATCCGGTCGCACGTGGACCTGACGGACGCGGCCACCGTACTGCGGCACGCCGCCGACACCGTCGAGCGGCTTCCCGACCCCGAGCCCCGCGACGGCCAGTGGACCTACGTCCGGACCCGGCAGGGGGCCACGGAGAACGGCGGCCACCAGGAACCCAGCACCCAGGAGAGCTGGTACCGCTACGACGACCCCGAGTTCGAGAACTGGAAGGAGGGCGACGACCACTCCCCGCGCGAGCGGTTCCGCTTCCTCGCCTCCCTGCCCGACGACCCGGAGAAGGCGCTGGCAAGGATCCGCTGGTTCTACCCGTCCGACGGAGGCGGCGAGCCCTCCGGCGACACCCCGCGGGAGCCCAGGGACGCGCACCACTACCGGGCGGCCGGCGTGCTGATCAAGTCCTACCCGATGGCGCACCAGGGGCTGGCCAGGCTCTACCGGGCCCTGGCGACGGTGGACGGGGTGGAGGTGGTGGACCACCTGGTGAAGGACGCGGCCGGACGGGACGCCATCGCCCTGTACTTCGAGGACGGCGAGAAGGGGCCGGCCGGATTCCCCGAGACCACGGACCTGCTGCTCATCGACCCTGACACCTACACCTACCTCGGGACGCGGTCGACGGTGGCCGAGGACTTCACCGATGAGCTCCCGGACGGCACCGTGCACGAGCTGAGGAAGGGACAGGTCCTCTGGGACACCGCGGTCCTGCGCACCGCCCTCGTCGACGCCGAGGGGCGGCGCCCCTGACGCCGGGGCGGAGTGGTGCGCACGTACAGCCGCGGCCCGCCCACGGGGGTGGCGGGCCGCGGCGGTGCGCGCCGGGCCGGGAGAGCGCGGGGGTGCGGGACGGTGCGCGGGGCAGCACGCGGGGGAGGCCGTACGCGTCCGGCCGATGGGACCGGTTCGCGCTCGCGGAAGGTGTCCGGTTAGCGTTTGGCCATGACCGAAGCACCCGCATCCGCACCCCGTACGACCGGCGCAGCAGCCGCCGGACTGGCCACCGTCGCGCTCGACGGGGGCGCCGTACTCGACACCTGGTTCCCCGCGCCCGAACTGGCCGACGCACCCGGCCCCGCCGGCACCGAGCGGCTGAGCGCCGAGCGCGCCGCCGAGCTGCTGGGCGACGCCGCGCCGCAGGCACTGGGCCCGGACCCGGTCCGCGGTGTCGAGGTCATCGCCGTCCGCACCGTCGTCGGCTCGCTGGACGACAAGCCTCTGGACGCGCACGACGCCTACCTGCGGCTGCACCTGCTAAGCCACCGCCTGGTGAGGCCGCACGGCCAGAACCTGGACGGGATCTTCGGCCTGCTCGCCAACGTGGCCTGGACCAACCTCGGCCCCGTTCCCGTCGAGAGGGTCGAGCAGGTCCGTCTCGCCGCCCGCGCCGAGGGCAGGCAGCTCACGGTCACCAGCGTCGACAAGTTCCCCCGGATGACCGACTACGTCATCCCCAAGGGCGTGCGCATCGGGGACGCCGACCGTGTGCGCCTGGGCGCCCACCTCGCCTCCGGCACCACCGTCATGCACGAGGGCTTCGTCAACTTCAACGCCGGAACGCTGGGCACCTCCATGGTGGAGGGCCGCATCAGCGCGGGCGTCGTCGTCGGAGACGGCTCCGACATCGGCGGCGGCGCCTCGATCATGGGCACCCTCTCCGGCGGCGGCAAGCAGACCATCTCCATCGGCGAGCGGTGCCTGCTGGGCGCCGAGGCCGGCATCGGCATCTCGCTGGGCGACGACTGCGTCGTGGAGGCGGGCCTCTACCTGACGGCCGGCACCCGCGTCACCCTGCCCGACGGCAAGGTCGTCAAGGCGCTGGAGATGTCCGGTGCGAACAACCTCCTGTTCCGCCGCAACTCCACCACCGGAGCCGTCGAGGCCCTCCAGCGCTCCGGCTCCTGGGGCGGTCTGAACGAGGCCCTGCACAGCCACAACTGACGCCGCGCCGGGTACGTCCCCCGGCACCGGGCATCCGTCCGGGCCCGCCGCCTCCCCCGGGCGGCGGGCCCGTTACGCTGTGCGGCCATGGGCGATCTCATGACCGGAGTGCGGTATCTGGGCCAGGGCCAGAAGTGGGTCCTGCGCAACCGACGGTGGTTCGGCTTCGGGCTGCTGCCCGCGCTCATCACCCTGGTGCTCTACACGGCGGCCCTGGTCGCCCTCGGCTTCTGGGCCGACGATCTGGCCGCCTGGGCCACGCCCTTCGCCGACGACTGGTCCTCGCCCTGGGCCGGGCTGCTGCGCGGCACGTTCACCGTGCTGCTGTTCGCCGGCGGCCTGCTGATGGCGGTGCTCACCTTCACCGCCGTCACACTGCTGGTCGGGGACCCCTTCTACGAGTCCCTGTCGGAGAAGGTCGAGGAGTCCGAGGGCGGCTGCCCCGAGGGCCCGGACGTGTCGCTGCTGCGCGGGTTGTGGATCTCCCTGTGCGACAGCCTCTACGTCCTGGCGTGGGCCCTGCCCTTCGGCTTGGTGCTGCTCCTGCTCGGCTTCGTGCCCGTCGTCGGCCAGACGGTCGTGCCCGTCGCCGGTCTCGCCGTCTCGGGGTTCTTCCTGGCGCTGGAACTCACCTCGGTCGCCATGCAGCGCCGTGACATCCCCGTCCGCGAGCGGCTGCGACTGCTGCGCGGACGCAAGGCGCTGGCGGTCGGCTTCGGGGGGCCGCTGGCACTGTGCTTCCTGGTGCCGCTGGCCGCGGTCCTCCTGATGCCGGGCGCGGTCGCGGGCGCCGCCCTCCTGGTGCGGGACCTGGTGGGTGCGCCCGCGGACGGGGAACCGGCCGCACGGGAGCCGGGGGAGCCGCAGGGGCCGCGCGGACCGCAGGGGATGTGGGCCAAGCCGGACCGCCCGGACGGGACCGCCTGAGGAGCCCGGGGCGTCCGGGCCCCGCGGGGCCCGGAGGACCGGGAGGACCGGCGGGGCCTAGGAGGAGGACAGCGTCCTCCTGAGGGCGTCGGCCAGCCGCGCGGTCAGCTCCTCGTCGGCCGCGAGCAGCGGCGGGCGCACCGGACCGCCCGGCAGCCCGGCCGCCGCGAACAGCGCCTTGACCGAAACCGCGCCGGGCACCTGGGACGTCATCGCGTCGACCAGCGGCACCAGGGCCTGGTGGCGCCGGGCGGCCTCGGTGTGGTCGCCGGCGTCGAAGGCGTCCAGGACGCCGCGTACGGCCGGGCCCGCCACGTTGGCGACCGTGCTCACACAGCCGTGGGCGCCGATCGCGCGCAGCGGCAGGTTCATCTCGTCGCAGCCGGAGTAGTGGACCAGCCCGGTGGAACCCAGCACCTTCGCCGTCTTCATCAGGTCGTAGGCGCAGTCCTTGACCGCGCGGATGCGCGGGTGCCCGGCGAGCCGGGTCAGCGTCCGCGCCGTCAGCGCGGTGCCCTCCCCGGTGCGGGCGGGGGCGTCGTGGAGCATCACCGGCAGGGCGGTGGCGTCGGCGACGGTGGCCAGATGGCGGGCGATGGCCTCCTGGGTGGGGCGCGAGTAGTACGGCGTGACGACCAGCAGGCCGTGGGCGCCCGCATCCTCGGCCGCCCGGGCCAGTTCCGCCGAGTGCCGGGTGTCGCCGGACCAGACGCCGGCGACGATCCGGGCCCGGTCGCCGACCTCCTCGGCCACGGCCCGCACCAGCGCGGTCTTCTCGTCGTCGGACGTGGTCGGGGACTCGCCGGTGGCACCGCCCAGCACCAGGGCGTCGCAGCCGCCCCGGTCCACCAGATGGGCGGCCAGCCGCCGGGCGCCGGGGAGGTCCAGGGCGCCGGAGGAGTCGAACGGGGTGATCATGGCGGCGGCGACGCGGCCGAAGGGGGAGTCGGGCATGCGCGCGAGTCTGGCCCATGCGGAAGCGGCCGGTCCAACCGGCTTTGCCGGCGGCGGCCCCGGCCCGCCTCGCGTTGGCGGGGGAGCCCGGCGGTGCGGGGAACCGTTCCGGCGGGAGCCTTCCGCAGGCCGGTCTCCTCTCCGCAACCGGCCGTGCGAGGACCACGGCGGTCGCGCCCCGCGCGCCCGGCGCCCCGCGCCCCGGAACGCGCCGGCCGTGCCGCATCCCCGGAAGGGGGACGGCACGGCCGGCGCCCGCGGGAGTGCCCCCGTGTCAGGGACGGAAGCGGATCACCTGGGGGTCGTGGTCGCTCGCCTGGTCGGCGAACTCCGCGTTGACGTGCACGATGTCGTAGTCGAAGCGGCCGATGCCCGGGGAGACCAGGGTCTGGTCCAGCACCTGGGCGTTGCCGTCGTAGACGTAGGTGTAGCGCTCCTCCTCGGGCAGCGAGAGCACCGCGCTGCGCAGCGCGCCGCCCGCGGTCAGCTCGCGGGTGGTGGCGGAGAACTCGAAGTCGTTGATGTCGCCGAGGACGACGACGTTCGCCTTCCTCTCCACCGCCAGTACCTGCCGCACGAAGTGGTTGACCACCCTCGCCTGCGCGGTGCGCTGGACCTCGGAGGAGCGGTTGGGCGGCTGGACGGCAGCGTGCAGGGACTGGTCGCCGCCCTTGGAGGCGAAGTGGTTGGCGACCACGATGACGGTGCGCCCGCGGAAGCGGAACTCGCCGGCCAGCGGCTTGCGGCTGTCCTCCCAGGCCGTGTCGTTCGGCGCGACGCGGGCGGGGGAGTGGGTCAGCACGGCCCGGCCGCGCTCGCGCTCCACGCCGACCGCGGTGGTGGCGCCGCCGCCGGGTCGGTCCACGAAGGCGACCCGCTCGGGGTTGAAGAGGAAGACGTTGCGGATGTTGCCGCCGGGCTGGCCGCCGTCGGCGTCGTCGACCGGCTCGACGGAGCGCCACTCGTAGCGCGGGCCGCCCGCGGCCGCGATGGCGTCGGTGAACTTCGCCAGCGTGGCGTCGGCGGAGACCACCTCGTCGTTCACCGGGCCGTTGTCGTCCTGGATCTCCTCCAGGGCGAGGATGTCGGGGGAGGCGAGGTTCTCCACCACGCCCCGGGCCAGCCGGCCGAACTTCTCCTGGTCGTTGCCGGGGTGGAGGTTCTCGACGTTGTAGGTGGCCACGGCCAGTTCGCCGCGGCGCTGGGCGCGGGTGCGCTCGCGCTCCAGGCCGCGGTCCTCGACCTCGCCCAGCTCGCGGGCCACCACGTGGTAGCCGCCGTACTGCTCGTAGTCCAGCGGGCCGGTGGCGCCGGCCAGCACGTCGCCGGTGTTCGCGGTGGGGAAGGGCTCCTGGGACAGCGGGGTGAGCGACTCGACCTTGAGGCGGCCGGAGTTCTGCTCGTCGTAGCCGCCGTAGACGGTGCCGCCGCGCACCGAGGGGTTCTGCTCCGGCCTGACGGTCACCCACAGTTCGGCGTACCGGGTGCTGGGGCCGGTCACGCGGGCGTCGTCGATGCGTACGTCCATGCCCTCCAGGGACTCGTACAGGTCCAGGGCGTAGGCCCGCGGGCGCAGTTCGAGCCCCTCGACGCTCCCGCCGGCGGCCGGGTCGCCCTGGGGCGCGTACGCCTCGGGGACGGAGGCGGAGTCCAGGGTCACCGGGGCCGGCAGGGGGTTGCCGGAGGAGACGACGGTCACCTGGGGGCGGGATATCTGGGTGAGGGTCTGGTTGCCCGACGAGTTGCCGCCGGGACGGTACTCGGTGACCGTGCCCGAGACCCGCACCAGGTCCCCGACGGCCACCTTGGGAACCGAGCCGGTGAAGACGAAGAGGCCCTCGCTGGTGGCCGGGTCCCCGTCGGGGGCGGTGTCCTGCATCCAGAAGCCGCGCGAGCCGTAGGTGCGCACGCCGGTGACGACGCCGGAGACCTGTGACACCTGCTCGCCCGCCAGCGGTGAGACGCGGGTGGTGCCCTGGATGTCGTGGATGCGGACGGTGTCGGCCGTTTCCGCCGCCGAGGCGGGGACGGCCAGCAGCGTCGAGGTCAGGGCTGCGACGGTGAGTGCGGCGGTACGGGCCGCCTGGGATCTGCTCAAGGGGTCCCTCCGGGACGGTGCTGTGAGTGCCGGACGTGCTGGACGTGCCGGATGTGCTGGGGGGAGAAAGCCGGAGTGCGGTGACGCTGCCCGTGGTTCGCACTGTGCGGTCTCTACGCGCGTAACGTGCCGCTCTGGTCAGGTGCTTGTCAAGCGGTTGCCGGTGTACGCGGGCGGAAGGGCCGGTGAACCGGACGGTGGGGGCGGAAGCCGTCTACGCTGGGGCAGCGATCACAACGCCCGCCTCATCGAATCGAGGAGCGCCTCCCCCATGACCGGTGACGACCGTCCCACCGCGCCGCCCGTACGGCTGCCCGCCGAAGCCGAACTGGCACGGGACGCGCTGGCCTCGCCGCTGCTGTCCCGGGCCGCCCGGCTCGCGCGCTGGGCCGGGGAGGGGATCCGGGTCGGAGCCGGGGGCGAGCTGTCCGACGAGTCGCTGGCGCGGGCCGCCGCCCACCTCGGCCTCGGCGGGGAGGAGGACGGGCTCGCGCACGCCGAGCGTGCGTGGGACACGGCTCTGGACACCGGCCTGCTGGAGGTCCGCGAGGACGACGGGCACGGCGGAAGCGGTGCCGAGGGCGGCGAGGACGGAGGGGAGGGCACGGCGGTCCCCGGCGAGGAGCTGTCCCTGCTCACCGGGGGCGCCCCCGCCGACGTACTGGACATCTGGCGCGACGGCCTGGAGGCGGCCCTCGCGGACGCCGCCGCCCCCGCCCTGGAGGACCTGCTCGGCGAACCGGGCGCCGACGGCGAGGACGGCCGGTTCGACCCCGAGTCCATCGACCTCGACGCGCTCGACTGGGATCCGGAGGAGGAGGCCGACTTCCTCGACGGGGCCCTGGGCAACCTCTACGTCCTGACCGCGACCGACCCCGCCGTGACGGCCGGGGCGATGGTGCCGCTGCCGGTGCTCGCCGCCTCGATGGTCGCCCCCGAGGACATGGACCACCCCACCGACTCCGTCCTGGAGGACGTCTCGGTGGCGATGGTGAGGCTGGACGAGCAGTTCCGGATGCTGGAGCCGGCCGGGATCGTCGACTACCGGCCGGTGGACGCGGCCCTGATCGAGGAGGCCGACGGCGGTGAACCCGGCGAACGCGCCGGCCTCGGCGAACCCGACGGCCCCGCGGTCCCGGACGAGGAGGACGTGGCCCGCTACGGCATGGTCCGCCTGACCCCGCTCGGCCTGTACGGCGTACGGCAGCGGCTGCTGGAGGCGGGGGTCCACGCCCCGGTCGTGGGCGATCTGGCGGAGGAGGGCGCCCAGGCGCTGCTGGCCGCCCTGCCCGGCCACGGCGAGGACGCCGCCCGCGACGAGATCGAACTGTGGCTCGCCCGGCGCACCCCCCTGGACGCCGCCCGCGAACTCCTGGCCGCCGCCCGCGGCGACGACCGGGACGCGCCGCGCCGCCGTCTGGCCTGCCAGCAGGCGCTCTCGCTCACCGGAGCGGAGGCCGAGCCCGCCCTGCGGGAGGTCCTCGACGACGGCCAGCTGGGCGGACTGGCCCGGGTGTGGCTCTCCGAGCGCGGCTTCGCCGACGTGCCGGCGCCGTCGGAGGAGATGGTGTTCTGGCTGACCGTGGACACCCTGGCCGCGCAGCTGGCCACCGAGGGGGACGGGGGCGACTCGGAGGAACTGCGCGAGCTGGTGCGCGGCCTGGTCGACCAGCACAGCGGCTTCTTCGACAAGGCCTGGCGCGTCGACCACCCGGCGACCGGGGAGGTGCTGGAGGCGATGAGCCGCGTGCACCCCGACCGCAAGGCGGCCAAGGACGCCCGCAAGGCGGCGTACAGGGCGCGGTCGCGCGGCTGAGCCGACCGGTTCGGCCCGCGTTCAACCCGCGTTCGCCGGAGGGCGGGATCGTGGTCGGCGCCGTGCCATCGCGCGAAGCCGACGGGAGAGACGATGCCGACCAGCAGCGAAGTCAGTCGCCCAGACCTCACCAGGCGGTCGGTCGTGGCCGGGGCCGGGATCGCCCTCACGGGCGGTGCGGGCATCCTGGCCGGCACCTCGGGCGCGTTCGGCGCCCCGGGCCGCGACGACCACGACGACCGCGGAGAGCGCGACGGGCACCGCGGGCGGGGTGAGGGCGGCGGACCGCGGGGCTACGGTCCGCTGGTGCCCGACCCCGAAGGGGTGCTCGCCCTGCCCGCGGGTTTCTCGTACCGCGTCCTCACGCACTGCGGCGTCACCCGGCTGGAGACCGGCGAGTACACCCCCGCCGGGCACGACGGCACCGCCGCCTTCGAGGGGCCCAGGGGCAGGACGCTGCTGGTCAACAACCACGAGCTGAAGGGCCCCCGCGGCGACTGGGAGCACCCGGTGCCGCTCGCCGAGGGGCTGGTCTACGATCCGGCCGCCGCCGGGGGCTGCACGGTCGTGGAGGTCTCGCACGACGGGGAGAAGCTCGCCGAGTGGGTGGGCATCGCCGGCACCTCCACCAACTGCGCGGGCGGGGTGACACCCTGGGGCACCTGGCTGACCTGCGAGGAGAACTCCGACCGGGCCGGTGAGAGGGGCATGACCCGCGACCACGGCTACGTCTTCGAGGTCGACCCGCGCGACCGGCGCGCCAACCGCGACCCGAAGCCGGTCAAGGCGCTGGGCCGCTTCGACCACGAGGCCGTCGTCGTGGACCCGCGGCGCGGCCACATGTACCTGACCGAGGACGACTCCGACCCCAACGGCCTGTTCTTCCGGTGGGTGCCGCCGCACGGCTTCCGGCACGGGCGGGGGAGGCTGCGCTCGCTGGCCGACGACGCGGGCGTCCTCCAGGCGTTCCGCTGCTTCGACTCCGGCGGCCGGTTCGTCGACGACCTCTCCCGCGCGGTGCGCCCCGGCACGGTCTACGGGGTGGACTGGGTGGACGTCCCCGACCGCGACGCCCGCGAGGTGCCCGTGCGCAGGCAGTTCGGCGTGGGCGAGGTCACCCGCGCCCGCAAGCTGGAGGGCATGTGGTGGGCCGACGGCGGCGCGTACCTGGTCGCCTCCTACGCCCGTGACGAGGACAGCCCCGGTGAACCGCACGACGGCCAGGTGTGGTTCTACGACCCCCGGCGCCGCACCCTCACCCTCAGGCTGCGCTTCGGGGTCAACCGCGACGCGTACGAGCCCGGCGGCCTCGACGGCCCGGACAACATCACGGTCTCGCCGTACGGCGGGGTGATCATCGCCGAGGACGGCGAGGGGCTCCAGCACCTGATGGCCGCGGACGACCGCGGCCGGGCGTTCCCGATCGCGCGCAACGAGGTGAACATCGGCACGCAGGAGCAGCCGGAGTACAGCGAGTTCGCCGGGGTCTGCTTCTCGGGGGACGGCCGGACGCTGTTCGCCGGGATCCAGGAGCCCGGCATCCTGCTGGCGATCACCGGTCCCTGGCAGCGCCGCTGAGCAGCGGTTGAGCAGCCGCTGAGCCGCCGCCGAGCAGTGGCCGGGCCGCTCTCGGCGGCGGCTCGCGACGAGGCGGGGAGCGTACGGAAGGGCCCGCGGGGGGTCGTCTCCCGCGGGCCCTTCCGTGTCACCCGGCGCCGGGTCGGCGCTGTGCGCGGCCCCTTCAGGCCGCGGTGGTCATCCCCTGCCGCTCGGCCGCCCGCCACAGGCTCCGCAGCCGGTCCAGCTCGGCGAGCTCCGCCCGGGACCAGGGACGGTCTCCGTGTGCGCGTACGAAGGCGCGCAGCGCCTCGTTCGCCTGGGCGGGCGTCTGGGGCCGGGGGGCGGGGGATCCTTGCTCGGGAGTGGTGGACATGTGACCAGCGTAGGGGCTGGGTATGACAGCGGCAGGTCCCGCCGATTTCCCTTCCGCCGCGTAATTCAAACCTCAATCGCTCCGCAAATGCCCGAAATCGCCGCTGACCTGCGAATACGGCTTCCGGTTCGGGGAGTTGGGCCTGCCGGGGCAGTCGGCGGATGCGACGGATATCACTTCTCCCGGCCCTCCCGCGGTACGGCCGGAGCCCCGCGGCAAGCCTCTTCACGACTCCTGCGCGACTCCTCCTCCACTCCTCTCCGAGTTCCGGCGGCCGTCCCCCGCGGCCGGCCTTCCGCGCCGGCTCCGCTAAAGGGCCGCACCGCCCGGCTTCACCATGCCGCGGACGGTGCGGGAGTCCACGTAGTCGCCCAGCGCCGTCATCTCCCACTCGCCCGAGAACTGGCGGATCAGCTTGCACATCAGCACACCCGTGCGCGGCTCGGAACCCGTCAGGTCGAAGCGGACCAGCTCCTCGCCGGTGGCGGCGTCCAGCAGGCGGCAGTACGCCTTGGCGACCTCGGTGAACTTCTGCCCGGAGAAGGAGTTGACCGTGAAGACCAGCCCCGTCACCTGCGGCGGCAGGCCGCCCAGGTGGACGGTGATGGCCTCGTCGTCGCCCGCGCCCTCGCCGGTGAGATTGTCGCCGGAGTGCTGGATCGTCCCGTTCAGGATGGCGAGCTTGCCGAAGTAGCAGTTGTCGATCTTCTTGCGATTGGCGTCGTAGGCGATGACCGACGCGTCGAGGTCGACGTCCTTGCCGCGGAAGGCGGGCTCCCAGCCCAGGCCCATCCGGACCGAGGTCAGCAGCGGTTTTCCGCCCTTGACCAGGGACACGGTCTGGTGTTTCCGCAGGTCGACACGGCCCTTGTCCAGGTTGATCTTCCCGGTGGCGGCAGCGGCGGCGGGAGCGGGGGCCGCAGGAGCGGCGGGCGGCGCGGCCGGCACGGCCGGCGCTGTGGGCGCCGCGGGCGCGGCCGGCGCGGCGGGCTCCTCCACCGTCACACCGAAGTCCGTGGCGATGCCCGCCAGCCCGTCGGCGTACCCCTGGCCGACCGCGCGGACCTTCCAGGCGCCGCCCCTGCGGTACACCTCGACGACCACCAGCGCCGTCTCCTGACCCAGCCGGGGCGGGGTGAAGGTGGCCACGACCGCGCCGCTCGCCGCGTCCCGCACGGTCGCGGTGGGCTCGGTGCCGGCGAAGGTCGCGCCCGGCGCGTCGAGGCTGGCCGTCACCACGATCTTCTCGATGCCGGCGGGCACCGCGGCGGTGTCCACCGTGATGGTGTCGAGGCCGCCTGCGGAACTGTGGGCCACCCCCGGGGCGGAGGGCTGGTTGTAGAAGACGAAGTCGTCGTCGGAGCGCACCTTCCCGTCGGCGGCGATCAGCAGGCCGGAGACGTCGAGCCGCGCCGGCGCGGTGACGTCCACCGCCACACGCGCGGTGGGCAGCGGAAGGTTCGAACCGGGAGTCATTGCAGTCATGGTCCGGATAACGGACCACGTCGGTTTACGGTTCCATTACCCTCCCCCGTCCGGGGCGCGCTCCGCACCCGGGCCGCAGCCGGGGCGTGCCGAGCCTCAGCGGGGCGGGCGCGAGTGGCCGAAGAACAGGCGGTAGGCGATCAGCAGCACCAGGGAGCCACCCACCGCCGATACCCACAGGGCCGGGTCGTAGAAGTCCCGCTCCACCGGGCGGTCCAGGTAGGTCGCCGACAGCCAGCCGCCCACGAACGCCCCGACGATGCCGATGAGCGTGGTGCCCACCAACCCGCCCGGGTCGCGTCCGGGCAGCAGGATCTTGGCGACGACTCCCGTGACCAGTCCGAGCACCAGCCAGCTCACGATGTCCACGATCGAACCCCTCCCCGCCGCGGGCCCCGCCCGCGGTCCGTGATCTTCGCGGGCCATCATGCCCGAACGGGGCGCCCTCGAACACCTTCCGGCCGGGCGGCAGCAGCGGTGCGGAACGTGCCGCCCGGCCGGAAGGCGTCCGGGACCCGCGCCGGTCCCGCTGCCGCCCGGCGGCACCGGTGGGCGGGACGCACGGGGGCGGACGCCATGGCTTGTCACTGAATGACGTTCACGTCCATGGACGCGCAGGAGGGTTCGGCCGGGTCCCGCCGGGAACGCCATGGTGCGGGAGTGCTGGTCAGTCCGTGGGATCCGGTAACCGGTCGGACCCCGCGCGCTGTTCAGGTATGCGTACATGCGGCACCATCGTGGGCGTCCGTCCGGAGGGGCGCGGGGGCAGCCGCGGTCCGGTCCTGTGATCCGGCCTCCGCCCGTCCCGCCCCCGCCGCCCACCCCGGTCCGGCCGTCCGACCCTGTCCGACCCATCTCACACCAAGGAGCCGCCGATGCGCGCTTCCGCGTTCGTCTACCCCTGGGACGTCGTCGGCGACCCGGCCGCCGCCCGCCGGATCGCCGACCTCGGCGTCGAGCAGGTCACCCTCGCCTCCGCCTACCACTCCACCAGGGCGCTCACCCCCCGCCACCCGCGCCACCGCGTCGTCGCCGCCCGGCACTCCGCCGTCTACTACCCGGTGGACCCGGCCCGCTGGGAGGGCCTGCGGCTGCGTCCGTACGCGCAGGACTGGGTCGCGGGCGAGGACCCGTACGGCGAGGCCGCGGCCGCTCTTGCCGACGCCGGTCTGGAGGTGCACTCCTGGGTGATCCTCGCCCACAACACCCGGCTCGGCGGCGAGCACCCGGACCTGACCGTCCGCAACGCCTACGGCGACCGCTACCCCTGGGCGCCCTGCATCGCGAGGGAGGAGGTGCGCGCCTACGCCGCGGCCCTGGCCGCCGAGGCCGCCGTACGGCCCGGGGCGCGCGGGGTGGAGCTGGAGTCCTGCGGCTGGTACGGGCTGGGGCACCTGAGCGCCCATGACAAGACCGGCGGGGTGCGGCTGGACGGGGCCGGCCAGTACCTGATGTCGCTGTGCTTCTGCCCGGGGTGCGAGGCGGGGTACGCCGCGCACGGCGCCGACCCCGGGCGGCTGCGGCGCGCCGTAGCCGGAGCGCTGGAGCCGCTGTGGCGCGGGGAGCGCGGCGAGGGCGGGGAGCGCGAGAAGGCGTCCGGCGGGCGCGAGCGGGAGTGGGAGGAGGTGGGGAAACTGCTGGGGCAGGAGCTCGCCGAGGCCGCGGCGGGCTGGCGCGACCAGGTAGCGAGCGCTTTCCAAACCGAGGTCGTGACAGCCGTGCGGAAGGCCGCCGAGGCCCGGCGGACGGAAGGATTCCGGGTGCTGCTGCACGCCGATCCGGCACCCCACCGCTGCGGCGCCAACGTCGGTGTGGACCCCGCCGGCGTCCTCGCCCTGGCCGACGGGGTGGTGCTGCCGTGCACCGGGGACGGCGCCGAACGCGAGGCCGTCCTGGCGCCCTTCGGCCCGCACCGGACCCCCTCCACCGTGCTCGCCGCCAACCTCACGGTGGTCGGGGGGATGGGCGGGCGCCCGGCGGAGCTGGCCGAGGACGCCGCGCACGCCCGGGAGCTGGGGGCGGACGAGCTGCGGCTGTACCACGCCGGTCTGGCCTCCGACGCGGACCTGGCGGCCGTGCGCGCCGCGCTGTCCCGGTCGGCCTGAGCCTGCGCGAGCACGGCGCGCGGCAGCTCCGCGTGATCGTCGGCGCACCCGTCGTCGCGTACGGTAAGCGCTTTCAGGGCGGTCTCCGAAAGTTCTGTCAGAACCGTTGACGGAGCCCGGGGGCCGCCCTACTTTCGTCCCACCGCACGTCGTACGCGATACGTCATACGCCATATCTCGTACGTCATATACGAGATGCCGTATACGGGTGTGCGCCGCATCCCGAGTGCCGCGCACGCCGCCGCCCGTACGCCCGTCGCCACAGCCGACCTGAGAGCCGACCGCATGAGAGCCCCCCTGACCGGTCTCGCACCGGTACCCGTCCCCTCCAGGACGCAGTACGTCATGGAGCATCTGACCCACGCCATCCTCACCGGGCAGCTCCCGCCCGGGCAGCCGCTGGTGGAGACCGAGCTGGCCGCGCGGTTCGGCGTGTCCAAGACCCCGGTCCGCGAGGCGCTGAAGACCCTCGCGGGCCGCGGGCTGGTCGTGATGAGCGAGTACAAGGGCGCCACCGTGCGCACCGTGGACGCCTCGATGGCCCGCTCGGTCTACGACGTGCGGCTGCTGCTGGAGCCGGAGGCGCTGCGCCGCACCGTCACGGCGAAGGCGGACCTGGCCGGGGCCCGGGCCGCGCTGGAGCGGGCCGACGCCGCCGCCGACCGGGCCGACCGCTCGCTGGCCAACCGGGACTTCCACCGGGCCCTGTACCTGCCCTGCGGCAACCCGCTGCTGACGCGGATGCTGGACGACCTGCGCGACCAGGCGGCCCTGGTGTCCACCGTCGCCTGGGAGGCCGTGCCCTCCTGGGAGCACGAGGCCGCCGAGCACCGGGAGATCCTCGCCCGGGCCCTGGACGGGGACGCCGACGGCGCGGCCCGGCTGCTGCGCGACCACATCGAGGGATTCGTCCGCCGGGCCTTCCCGGCCGTGGAGAACCAGGAAGGTCAGGTCCAGGCATGACGGACTTCTCCCCCCAGCGGGCCGCGCTCGCCGATGTCGTGGCGATCCCGGTCACACCGTTCGACGAGCGGGACCGGCTGGACGCGGACACCTACCGGGCCCTGGTCCGCCGGCTGCTGGACGCCGGGATCCGCACCGTCACCCCCAACGGCAACACCGGCGAGTTCTACTCCCTCACCCCCGAGGAGCGCCGGCTGGAGGTCGAACTGACCATGGCCGAGGTCCGGGAGGCCGGAGGGGGCGCCGAGGTCGTCGTGGGCGTCGGCCACGACCCGGCCACCGCGGTCGCCGCCGCCGAGCAGGCCCGCGACGCGGGGGCGGGCATGGTGATGGTCCACCAGCCCGTCAACCCCTATGTCTCGCAGGCCGGCTGGGTGGACTACCACCGGGCCGTCGCCGAGGCCGTCCCGGAGGTGGGCGTCGTCCCCTACCTGCGCAACCCCCTCATCGACGGCTCGGCCCTCGCCCGGCTCGGCGAGGCGTGCCCCAACGTCATCGGCGTCAAGTACGCCGTCCCCGACGCCGCGCGCTTCGCCGCCTTCGCCCGCGACGCCGGCCCGGAGCGCTTCGTGTGGGTGGCCGGACTCGCCGAGCTGTACGCGCCGGCCTACTTCGCCTGCGGCGCCACCGGCTTCACCTCCGGCCTGGTCAACGTGGCCCCGCGGATCTCGCTTGAGATGCTCCGCGCCCTGCGGGCGGGGGACTTCGGCGCCGCGATGGAGGTGTGGGAGAGCATCCGCGTCTTCGAGGACCTGCGCGCCGCGCAGCAGTCGGCCAACAACGTCTCCGTCGTCAAGGAGGCCCTGGCCCACCTCGGCCTGTGCCGCCGCGACGTGCGCCCGCCGAGCCGGACGCTGCCCGAGGAGCAGCGCGCCGAGATCGCCGGGATCGTCAAGGGATGGGAGGCGGCATGACCGGCCGGAACGACCAGCACGACCGCAGCGACCAGCACGGCGGGAGCGGCTCCCGCACCCGCCGCGCCCTCGGGGAACTGCGCAGCCACCAGTGGTACGGCACCGACGGACTGCGCTCCTTCAGCCACCGCGCCCGCACCCGGCAGCTCGGCTACCTCCCCGAGGAGCACCTGGGCAAGCCGGTCATCGCGATCCTCAACACCTGGTCCGACATCAACCCCTGCCACCAGCACCTGCGCGAGCGCGCCGAGGCGGTCAAACGGGGGGTGTGGCAGGCCGGCGGCTTCCCCCTGGAGTTCCCCGTCTCCACCCTCTCGGAGACCTTCCAGAAGCCCACCCCCATGCTCTACCGCAACCTGCTCTCCCTGGAGACCGAGGAGCTGCTGCGCTCCTACCCGGTGGACGGCGCGGTGCTGATGGGCGGCTGCGACAAGACCACCCCCGCCCTGCTGATGGGCGCGGCCAGCGCCGACCTGCCCACCGTCTTCGTCCCCGCCGGGCCCATGCTGCGCGGCCACTGGCGCGGCGAGACCCTCGGCTCGGGCACCGACATGTGGAAGTACTGGGACGACAAGCGCGCCGGCCTCATCGGCGACTGCGAGATGGCCGAACTGGAGTGCGGCCTGGCCCGCTCGCCCGGCCACTGCATGACCATGGGCACCGCCTCCACCATGACCGGCGCGGCCGAGGTGCTGGGCGTGACCATGCCCGGAGCGTCGTCCATCCCCGCCGTCGACTCCGGCCACTCCCGGATGGCCGCCGCGGCCGGGCGCCGGATCGTGGAGATGGCGTGGGAGGACCGCAGGCTCTCCACCGTCCTGACCCGCGAGGCGTACGAGGACGCCGTCGCCGCCGTGTGCGCGCTGGGCGGCTCCACCAACGCCGTCATCCATCTGATCGCCATGGCCGGGCGGTCGGGCGTCGGCCTCACCCTGGACGACTTCGACCGGATCGCCCGCACCACGCCCGTGCTGGCCAACCTCAGGCCCGGCGGGAAGTACCTGATGGAGGACTTCCACTACGCGGGCGGCATGCCCGGCTTCCTCTCCCGGCTGCGGGACCACCTCCACCTGGAGCGGCCCACCGTCGCCCACGACACGCTGCGCGAGCAGATCGCCGGCGCCCTCGTCCACGACGACGACGTCATCCGCACCGCCGGCAACCCGCTCGCGGCCGAGGGAGGCGTGGCCGTGCTGCGCGGCAACCTCGCCCCGGACGGCGCGGTCATCAAGCACATCGCCGCCGAGCAGCACCTGCTGAAGCACACCGGCCCGGCGGTCGTCTTCGACGACTACCGCACCATGCAGGCCACCATCAACGATCCCGGTCTCGGCATCACCGCCGAGAGCGTGCTGGTGCTGCGCGGATCGGGCCCGCTGGGCGGGCCGGGCATGCCGGAGTACGGGATGCTGCCGATCCCCGACCACCTGCTCAAGCAGGGCGTGCGCGACATGGTCCGCCTCTCCGACGCCCGGATGAGCGGCACCAGTTACGGCGCCTGCGTCCTGCACATCGCCCCCGAGTCCCATGTGGGCGGACCGCTGGCCCTGGTGGAGACCGGCGACCTGGTCACCCTCGACGTGGCCGCGCGCACCCTGCGCCTGGAGGTCGACGACGCCGAGCTGGAGCGTCGGCGCGCCGCCTGGCGCCCGCCCGAGCGGCGCTACGGACGCGGCTACGGGGCGCTGTACGAGGAGCACATCACCCAGGCCGACACCGGCTGCGACTTCGCCTTCCTCGCCCGCCCCGGCGAGGTCCCCGAACCCTACGCGGGCTGAGCGTCCGCGCCGCGCCACCGCACCACAGACCGTCCGAACCACCCGCCGACACGACCTCTCGAACGACGTTCGACAGTCATTCGACGACAGAACGGAGCACCGGCAATGGCCCTCACCGCCGTGCCGAAGAAGCGCGCCCTGCCGGGGAGGCCGGGCAGACCCGGTGGACCCGGGAAATCCGGAAAAGGGGGCAGGCCCGGGCTCACCGGGAAGCGCGGCCTGCCGTACGTACTGATCGCGCCCGCCGGGCTGCTGATGCTGGGCTTCATCGCCTACCCGATGCTCAGCGTCCTCTACTACAGCCTCCAGCACTACAACGTCACCAAGCCCTGGCGGAACGGCTTCGCGGGTCTGGACAACTTCCGCGAGATCTTCTTCGAGGACCCGCTGTTCTGGCAGACCCTCGCCTTCAGCGCCAAGTGGGTCGTCGCCGAGGTCGGCCTCCAGCTCCTCTTCGGCCTGGCGCTCGCACTGATCGTCAACCAGACGTTCGTCGGCCGCGGCATCGCCCGGGCCCTGGTCTTCTCGCCCTGGGCCGTCTCCGGTGTGCTCACCACCACCATCTGGATCCTGCTGTACAACCCCTCCACGGGCCTGAGCCGCTACCTGGCGGACGCCGGCATCGGCGAGTACGGCACCTCGGTCCTCTCCGACACCGGAACCGTCTTCTGGGCCGCCGTCCTGGCCGAACTGTGGCGCGGCGTCCCCTTCTTCGCGATCCTCATCCTCGCCGACCTGCAGTCCATCTCCAAGGACCTGTACGAGGCGGCCTCGGTGGACGGCGCGAGCCGCTTCCGGCAGTTCTGGCACATCACCCTGCCGCACCTGAAGGACGCGATCATCCTCTCCACCCTGCTGCGCGCGGTGTGGGAGTTCAACAACGTCGACCTGCTCTACACCCTCACCGGCGGCGGACCGGCCGGCGTGACCACCACGCTCCCGCTCTACGTCGCCAACACCGGCATCGACGGCCACGACTTCGGCTACGCCTCCGCGCTGACCACCGTGGCCTTCGTGATCCTGCTCTTCTGCTCGATCCTCTATCTGCGCCTGAGCAAGTTCGGAGGCGACGACAAGTGACCGCAGCAATCGCGGAGAAGGGCGCCCAGGTGCCCGCCCCGGCCGACGGGGAGACTCCGCCCCCGGCCCGGAGGAAGGCACGGCAGCGCAGACTCGACGACGGGCCGCCGCGCTGGCAGATCTACGTGCCCCTGGGCATCTACCTGCTCTTCACCCTCATCCCCTTCTACTGGATGCTGCTGTTCGCGCTCCGCCCCTCCGGCTCCACCTCGCTGGTGCCCTGGCCGATGACCGGAGAGCACTTCGAGAAGGTCTGGAACGAGCGCAGCTTCGGCACCTACTTCCTCAACAGCACCCAGGTCGGCATCGCCTCGATGGTGATGACGATGGCGGTGGCCCTGGCCGGCGGGTACGCCCTGGCGCGCTTCCGGTTCCGGCTGAAGAACGCCTTCATGCTGGCGCTGCTGTGCTCGCAGTTCATCCCCGGCGCGCTGATGCTGGTCCCGCTGTTCGAGACCTTCAGGGGCCTCCAGCTCATCAACTCCATGTGGAGCGTGATCATCGCGGAGACGGTCTTCCAGCTTCCGCTGTCGATGATCCTGATCAGCGGCTTCATCAAGAACGTCCCCGAGTCGCTGGAGGAGGCCGCCTGGGTGGACGGCTGCTCCCGGCTGCGGGCGTTCATGGCCATCGTGCTGCCGATGCTGCGGCCCGGGCTGATCGCGGTGGGCTCCTTCGCCTTCGTGCACAGCTGGAACCACTTCCTGTTCGCCCTGATGTTCCTCTCCTCGCAGGAGAAGCAGACGATCCCGGTGGGCCTGAACACCCTCATCGGCTCGGACAGCGTGGACCTGGGCGCGCTCGCGGCGGGCGGCGTGGTCGCCGCCGTGCCCGTGGTGATCATCTTCGCCTTCATCCAGAAGTGGCTGATCACCGGCTTCAGCGCGGGGGCGGTGAAGGGCTGATGACTTCCGCCGCCTCCGCCCCCGCCCCTGACACCGCCCGCCCCCTGCCGGTCGTGCTGGCCGGCGCCCGCGGCCACGGCCGCTGGCACCTGGCCAACATCCGCCGCCTCGCGCAGGAGGGCCTGGTCCGCCTGGCCGGGGTCTGCGAACTGACGCCGCTGGACGGGAACGAGCTGGACGGCCTCGGCGCCCCCGAGCAGTCGGCCGACTTCGCCGCGCTGCTGGAGAGCACCGGCGCGCGGATCGCCGTGGTGTGCACCCCGATCCACACCCACACCGACCTGGCGCTGGCCGCCGCCGAGCGGGGCGTGCACCTGCTGCTGGAGAAGCCGCCCGCGCCCTCGTACGCGGAGTTCGAGCGGATGGTGCGAGGGGTGCGGGCGGCGGGCGTCGCCTGCCAGGTCGGCTTCCAGTCGCTGGGCTCGCACGCCGTCACCGCCGTGCGCGGCCTGATCGCCGACGGCGCGATCGGCACGGTGCGCGGCATCGGCGCGGCCGGCGCCTGGAGCCGCGACCTGGCCTACTGGGAGCGGGCCCCCTGGGCCGGCCGGCGCAGGCTGGAGGGCCGGGACGTGGTGGACGGAGTCCTCACCAACCCCCTGGCCCACGCGGTGGCCACCGCGCTGCGCATCGACGGCGGCGACCGCGCCGAGGACGTCGCCGGCATCGAACTGGAGCTGTACCGCGCCAACGCCATCGAGTCCGACGACACCTCCTGCGTCCGGCTGCGCACCGCGCGCGGCGACGGCACGACGGGCGAGATCACCGCGGCCGTGACACTGTGCGCCGAGCGGCCCGGCGAGCCCTACGTCGTCGTCCACGGCACCGGCGGCCGGATCACCTTCTGGTACAAGCAGGACCGCCTGCTGCTGGAGCGCGACGGGCACGCTCCCGAGACCACCGAGCACGCCCGCACCGACCTGCTGCGCAACCTCGTGGCCCACCTCGCCGGCGGAGAGGAGCTGCTGGTGCCGCCCGAGCGCACCGGCGCCTTCATGCGGCTGGTGGAGGCCGTGCGCACCGCGCCCGAACCGCGCCCGCTGCCCGGCGGCGCCTGGCGCACCGAGCCCGGCACCGGCGGCGACGGCTCCGCCCGGCGGATCGTCACCGGCATCGACGACCTGGTCGCGGCGGGGGCCCGGGAGCTGGCCCTGTACTCCGAGCTGTCCGACGGCTCCGGCCCGCGCGCACCCTGGGCCGTCCCCGCGGCGGAGCCCGTGCAGGAGCCCGAGCCGAAGCCCGCGCGTGAGCCCGAGCGGAAGGGAGCCGTGGCATGAGCGACCCGCACCCGCACACCGCCGGCGCCGTCGAACTGCGCTGCGGCGGGCAGGCCGTGGCCCGCTACGAGTACCGGCCGCACCTGGCCCGGCGGGAGTCGCCGCGCCCCTACCTGCACCCCGTCCGGACCCTGGGCGGCACCGCCGTCACCGAGCTGCGGCCCGCCGACCACGTGCACCACCTCGGGGTGAGCATGGCCGTCCCCGACGTCGGCGGCGCCAACTTCTGGGGCGGGCGCACCTTCGTCCGCGACCGGGGGCCGGTGGAGCTGGACAACCACGGACGCCAGAGCCACCTGGGCTGGCCGGAACTGCGCGAGGACGGCTTCACCGAGGAGATCGCCTGGCAGCGGGAGGGACGGCGGCTGCTGACCGAGCGCCGCACCGTCACCGCCCGGGCGCTGGGGGAGGACTGCTGGGCGCTGGACTTCGCCACCGAGCTCACCAACGTCTGCGGCGAGGAGCTGTCGGTGGGCAGCCCGGCCACCAACGGCCGCCCCGGCGCCGGCTACGGCGGCTTCTTCTGGCGCCCGCCCGTCGGCCCCCGCCCGCCGGAGGTGTTCACCGAGGACGCCGAGGGCGAGGAGGCGGTGCACGGCTCGCGAGCGCCCTGGCTGGCCATGGCGACCGACGCCTGGACGCTGGTGTTCGCCGGGGCCACCGAGGACACCCGCGGCGACCGGTGGTTCGTACGCGCCGCCGAGTACCCGGGCGTGGGCTCCGCACTGGCCTGGGACCGCAGACTGCCGCTGCCCGCAGGGCGGCCGGTGGTGCGGCGGGTGGTCACCGGTGTCGCCGACGGGCGGCTGGAGAGGGCCGCCGCCGCCGAGGTCGCCGCCCGGCTCACCGGGAAGGAGGCGGCCCGATGACGGTCCTCCCGGCGACCGCGCCCCCCGCCGCCCCGGCCGGCACGTACCGCAACCCGGTGCTGGACGCCGACTGGTCCGACCCCGACGCCGTCCGCGTCGGCGACGACTACTACCTGACCGCCTCCAGCTTCGGCCGCGCCCCCGGACTGCCGATCCTCCACTCCCGCGACCTGGTCAACTGGCGGATCATCGGCCACGCCCTGAAGCGGCTGGAGCCGGAGCAGGCGTTCACCGCCCCGCGCCACGACTGCGGGGTGTGGGCGCCGTCCATCCGCCACCACGCCGGCCGCTTCTGGATCTTCTGGGGCGACCCCGACCACGGCATCTACCAGATCAGCGCCGAGGACGTACGGGGCCCGTGGAGCAGACCGCACCTGCTGAAGGCCGGCCGCGGACTGATCGACCCCTGCCCGCTGTGGGACGACGACGGCCGCGCCTATCTGGTGCACGCCTGGGCGAAGTCCCGCTCCGGGACCAAGAACCGGCTCACCGGCCACCGGATGAGCCCCGACGGCCGCGAACTGCTCGACGCCGGCCGCACGGTCGTCGACGGCGACGCGCTGCCCGGCTGGTTCACCCTGGAGGGCCCCAAGCTCTACCGGCACGGCGGCTGGTACTGGATCTTCGCCCCGGCCGGGGGAGTGGAGACCGGCTGGCAGGGCGCGTTCCGCTCCCGGGACGTCTTCGGCCCCTACGAGGAGCGCATCGTGCTCGCCCAGGGCCGCACCAACGTCAACGGCCCGCACCAGGGGGCGTGGGTGCGGGCGGCCGACGGCTCCGACTGGTTCCTCCACTTCCAGCAGCGCGGCGCGTACGGGCGGGTGGTGCACCTGCAGCCGATGGACTGGGACGGGCACGGCTGGCCGGTGATCGGCGACGGGGGCGAGCCCGTCGCCGCCCACCGCCCGCCCGTCCCCGCCGAGAGCCCGGCGGCCCCCGCCACCGACGACGACTTCCCCGGCGGCCGCTTCGGCCACCAGTGGTCGTGGACCGCCAATCCGGGGCAGGGCTGGACGGTCGCCCACGGCGGTGACGGGCTGCGGCTGGTCTGCCGCCGCACCGCCGACGCCCACGACCTGCGCCGGCTGCCGAACGTACTGGTCCAGCGGATGCCCGGCCGCCCGTGCACGGTCGAGGTCGAGCTGCGGCTGGACGGCGCGGTCGCCGGCGCCAGGGCCGGACTGGCCGTCCTGGGCGACGCGTTCGCCTGGATCGGCCTGGAGCGGGACGCCCTCGGGACCCGTCTGGTGCACCGCTTCGCCGAGCCCGCCGCCGAACACGAGCGGGACGCCGCGCACTCCCGGCCCGCACCGAGCGGCCGCGCGCACCTTCGCATCGAACTCCTCCCCGGCGCCCGCTGCCTGTTCTCGGCGCGCACCGGGGACGACACCGCCTTCCGCCCCTCCGGCCCGCCCTTCGCCGCGACCCCATGGCGCTGGGTGGGCGCCCAGCTCGGCCTGTTCGCCGCCGCCCCCGAGGGCGGCGGGCCGGCCGGAACCGCGGCCTTCACACGGTTCCGCGTCACCTGATCCGGTCCGCCGGACACCACCGCACCCGGACAACCGCACCCGCGCACCCCGCACGGTCCGCCCCCATCCCCAGGACACCCGCAACCCCCGACCCACGAACACCCACGCGGAAACGCACGACCAGGAAAGAGACTCGACGATGAGTGGAAACATCAGCCGCAGACCTCGTGCCCGTACCCTGCTGGCCCTGGGCGTCAGCGCCTCCCTCGCACTGACCGCCACCGCCTGCGGGAACTCGGGGACCGAGACGGGCAGCGAGGGCGAGGGCAAGGGCAAGATCGTCTTCTGGGACAACAACGGCGGTGTGCGCACCGAGGTCTGGAAGAAGATCATCACCGAGTTCGAGAAGGAGAACCCGGACATCGACGTGGAGTACGTCGGCATACCCATCGCCGACGTGCAGTCCAAGTACGACACCGCCATCCAGGGCGGCGGCGACAGCCTGCCGGACGTGGGCATGGTCAGCACCGCCTACCTCGCCAACATGGTCGCCCAGGGGGCCCTGGACCCGGTCACCGACCGGATCGACGACAGCTCCCTGAAGGGCAAGCTGGTCAACGGCATGGTCGAGAGCGTCAAGGCCGCCGGCGGCGAGAAGGACGAGATGTTCACCGTCCCGACCTCCGCCAACCAGGGCGTGCTGTGGTACCGCAAGGACATGTTCGACAAGGCGGACCTGCCGGCCCCGACCACCTGGGAGAACTTCTACCAGGCCGCCGAGGAGCTGACCGAGAGGAAGAACAACCGGTTCGGCTTCACCATCCGCGGCGGCGCGGGCTCCATCGCCCAGGCGCTGGAGATGATGTACGCCCAGTCCGGCATCGACAGCTTCTGGAACGGCGACAAGACCACCGTCAACGACCCGAAGAACGTCGAGGCGCTGGAGAGGTACGTCGGCCTCTACAACCGGTACACGCCCAAGGCCGACCTGAACAACGACTTCACCAAGATGGTCGCCACCTTCACCGGCGGCGAGGTCGGCATGCTCCAGCACAACCTGGGCTCCTACACCGACCACGTGAAGGCCTTCGGCGAGGAGAAGATCGGCGGGCTGCCGATGCCGCCCTCCTCCGAGGGCGGCCCGCGCACCCTGGTCTCCAACCCGGTCGACGGGCTCGGGCTGTTCAAGTCCAGCGGCAACAAGGCGGCTGCCTGGAAGTTCATCGAGTTCGCCGCGTCGGCGGAGATGGTCAGCCTCTGGAACGAGTCGGCGGGCTCGATCCCGGCCAACACCGGCGCCTCCGACGACGAGTGGCTCAACGACGCCGAACCCACCAAGACGGCCATGGAGTCCCTCGACGACCCGAACACCAAGGTCGTCCAGCTCCCGTACTACCTGCCGGACTGGAACACCATCAGCAAGGCCGACACCGAGCCCAACTTCCAGAAGCTGCTGCTGGGCCAGATGACGGCCGAGGAGTTCGCCGACGACCTGGCGGAGCGGCTCAACGAGGCCCAGGCCGAGTGGAGCGAGCAGAAGGGCTGACCGCCCCGCCGCGGCGGGGCGGCACCGCAACGGACCGCCCCGCCGCGCCCCCAAACACAGCCCGTACCAGGCACACCGAGCCGAGGGGGTACCTCCATGCCCGTCTCCCGCCGACACGCCGCCGCGGCGCTCGCCGCGCTTCCTCTCACCCTCGCCGCCGCCGGCGCCGCACAGGCCGCCGCGCCCGCCCACGGCCCCGGCCGCCCCCGGCGCGAGGGCACGGTCTTCATCGCCGGCGACTCCACCGCGGCCCACAAGACCGCCGCCGCCGCGCCCGAGGCGGGCTGGGGCATGGCCCTGCCGGTCTTCCTGGGCCACGGCTGGACGGTCGCCAACCACGCGGTCAACGGCCGCAGTTCCAAGAGCTTCCACGACGAGGGGCGGCTGGCCCCGATCCTGGAGGCGATCCGCCCCGGTGACCTGCTGCTGGTCCAGTTCGGCCACAACGACGAGAAGACCGGCGACCCGGCCCGCGGCACCGACCCCTACACGACCTACCAGGCCTACCTGCGCCGCTACCTCGACGGCGCCCGCGCCCGCGGTGCGCGCCCGGTACTGATCACCCCCGTCGAGCGCCGCCGCTTCGACGCGGACGGACGTGCCAGACCCACCCACGGCGAGTACCCCGAGGCGATGCGCGCACTGGCCGCCGCCGAGGACGTCCCCCTCGTCGACGTCCAGGCCGCGAGCCTTGCCGAGTGGGACCGGCTGGGCCCCGGCGGCACACTGGAGGTCTTCCTCCACCTCGCCCCGGGCGAGCACCCCAACCACCCCGAAGGCAAGCAGGACAACACCCACTTCCGGCCGCACGGCGCCGTCGAGGTCGCCCGGATGGTCGCCCGGGGCCTTAAGGAGCGGCGCCTGCCGCACCCGGGCGCGCTCCGGCGGCTGGACGACGCCGTCCCGGAGAGCGTGGTCACCTGGCCGGCCGGCTGACCCGCCGCACCGCCCGCGCCCACACCACGCCGTCCGCTACCACCGGGCGCCCGGAGCGTCCCGCGTCCCGGCCCCCTCGAAGACCCCCGAACGACCCGCACGACCGAAGGAGTCGCAGTGCAGAGAAAAGTGTGCCAAGCGCGTGTCATAGCCCTGACAGGATGCGCCTCGCTCGCGCTGGCCGCCCTCGCCGTACCCGCCCAGGCCGCATCGCGCCACGGCGGTGACCCGGCCCGCGCCGTCCTGCCGGAGAACGACGGCTGGGCCTCGGCCGAGGGCGGCACCACCGGCGGCGCCGCCGCCGACACCGACCACGTCTTCACCGTCACCAACCGCGCCGAGCTGGCCGCGGCGCTGAACGACGGCGACGACACCCCCAAGATCATCAAGGTCAGGGGAACGATCCACGGCAACGCCGACGACCAGGGTGCGCCGCTGACCTGCGAGGACTACCAGCGCGACGGCTACACCCTGGAGAAGTACCTCCAGGCGTACGACCCCGCCGTCTGGGGCGACGCCGACCCCTCGGGACCGATGGAGGACGCCCGCGCCGCCTCGGCCGCCGAGCAGAACAAGCGGGTCAAGCTCGACGTCGGTTCCAACACCACCCTGATCGGGGTGGGCGACGACGCCACCATCCTCGGCGCCAGTCTCCAGATCCGGGGGGTGGAGAACGTCATCGTCCGCAACATCACCTTCGAGGACACCTACGACTGCTTCCCGCAGTGGGACCCCACCGACGGCGAGAACGGAGCCTGGAACTCCGAGTACGACAACGTCGTCGTCCACGGCTCCCGCCACGTCTGGATCGACCACAACACCTTCACCGACGGCCGCCGCCCCGACAGCGAGCAGCCGCGCTACTTCGGGCAGCTCTTCCAGCAGCACGACGGCCTGCTCGACATCGTGCGCGGCGCCGACCTGGTGACCGTGAGCTGGAACGTCTTCACCGAGCACGACAAGACCATCCTGCTGGGCAACAGCGACAAGGCCGAGGCCGACGACCGGGGCAAGCTGCGCACCACCTTCCACCACAACCTCTTCGAGGACGTCAACGAGCGGGCCCCGCGCGTGCGCTTCGGCCAGGTGGACGCCTACAACAACCACTTCAAGCAGAACGAGGGCGCCAAGTACGGCTACACCTGGGGCATCGGCAAGGAGGCCGCGCTCGTCGCCGAGCACAACGCCTTCACCCTCCACAAGGGCCTGACCCCGGCCGACACCATCCGCCAGTGGACACCCGGCACCTCCATGACCGAGCGGAACAACTGGGTCAACGGCCGGTACGCGGACCTGCTGGCCGCCCACAACGCCGCCAACCCCGACCGCCTCCTCGGTGACGACGCGGGCTGGACCCCGTCCTTGCGCACCCGTGTCCACCACCCGCTGGCCGTCCCCTACCTGGTGGGCCGGCACGCCGGGGCCGGAGAGCTGAAGGCCGGGAACGGAAAGGACCGCAGGTGAGCACCACCCGACGCGGAGCGCTGACGGCCGGAGCCGGCGCCGCCCTCTGCCTGGCCCTGGCGGGCCGGGCCCACGCGGGCCCCGCGGACCGGTCCGCCGGTCCGCGGCTGAGGGTCGCACCGGACGGCAGCGGTGACTTCGCCACCGTGCAGGAGGCCGTCGACGCCACCCCCGACCGTCCCGCGACGCCCTGGACCATCGCCCTGGCCCCCGGCGTCTACCGCGAGACGGTGCAGATCCCGGAGAGCAAGACCGGGCTGACCCTGCTGGGCGGCACCGGCGATCCCCGCGACACCGTCATCGTCCACGACAACGCGGCGGGCACGCCCAGGCCCGACGGTTCCGGCACCTACGGGACCTCCGGCAGTGCCACGGTCACCGCGCGGCCCGACGGTTTCACCGCGCGGCGGATCACCTTCGCCAACGACTGGCTGCGCGCCGACCATCCGGAGATCACCGCCGGCACCCAGGCGGTGGCGATCAAGGTGATGGGGGACCGCTCGCTGTTCGACCGCTGCCGCTTCCTCGGCCACCAGGACACCCTGTACGCCGACACGCGGCACGTCTCGCTCACCGCGCGGCAGTTCTTCCACCTCTGCTATGCGGAGGGGGACGTGGACTTCGTCTTCGGCCGGGCCACGGCGGTCTTCAACGGCTGTGAACTGCGCACCCTGGACCGGGATGTGGACTTCACCCCGTACGGGTTCGTCTTCGCGCCGTCGACGGCCGCCGGTACCCGGTACGGCTATCTGGCACACCGCTGCCGCGTCACCACCACCGCGCCGGCCGGCGCGTACAAGCTGGCCCGGCCCTGGGTGCCCAGCAGCGATCCGGGGGCCCGGCCGAGTCTGGTGGTGCGCGAGAGCCTGCTCGGCGACGGGATCGACGCGGCCCGGCCGTACGCGAACATGCGCGAGCAGTACCCGTGGCAGGGGTTCTTCTTCCGGGAGCACGCCAACCGGGGGCCGGGCGCGGCCGTCGCCGACCCGGCCGAGCGTCCGCGGCTGACGGCGGCCGAGGCCGCCGAGCACACGCCGGCGGCCTACCTGGGCGACTGGCGTCCCGCGGTGGGCTGAGCCTGCCCGCGGCACGGAGCCGTGCCCGGCCCGCGCCGGCCGGGCACGGCGTCCACCCGGGTACGGCGTCCACCCGGGCACGGCGTCCACCGGCCGGCCGGGGCCGGTCCCGCCGGTCAGCCGGGGATGACGAAGCCGCTCTCGTAGGCGGCGATGACCGCCTGGGTGCGGTCGCGTGCGCCGAGTTTGGCGAGGACGGCGGCCACATGGGTCTTGACCGTGGAGGCTCCCACCGCCATCCGGTCCGCGATCTCGGCGTTGGACAGGCCGCGTGCCATCAGCCGCAGCACCTCCGCCTCGCGTCCGGTCAGCCGGGTGCGCAGGCTCCGGCCGCGGTGGTGCGGTGCGTGGCGGGCGGCCAGGGAGCGCACGGCGGCGGGGAAGAGCAGCGAGTCGCCGCGGGCCACCAGCCGTACGGCCGCCACCAGTTCCTCGGCCGCCGAGCGTTTGAGGAGGAAGCCCGCGGCGCCCGCGCGCAGGGCGTCGTAGACGTACGAGTCGTTCTCGAAGGTGGTCACCACCAGGATGCGGGGTGCGTCATCGCCCATGGTCCCCAGCAGGTGCTCGGTGGCGCGTATGCCGTCGAGTTCGGGCATGCGCACGTCCATCAGCACCACGTCGGGGCGCAGGGCGCGGACGGCCGAGACGGCCTCGGCGCCGGTGGCGGCCTCGCCGGCGACCTCCATGCCGTCCTGTGCGCCGAGGATGGCCCGCAGGGCGGTGCGTACCAGCAGTTCGTCGTCGGCCACGACGATCCGCAGCGGGGCCCGGCCGGGGGCGGTGTTCACCGTTCTCCTCCCAGGGGCAGGCGTACGGTCAGCCGCCAGTTGCCGTCGTGTGCGCCGTACCGGGCGGAGCCGCCCAGCGCGGCGGCCCGTTCCGCCGTCCCGCGCAGGCCCGTACCGCCGCCGGGGCGGGGGCGGCGCGGGCCGCGCGGGGGGTGCACCGGGTTGTCCATGGTGATCAGCAGTTCCCCGTCGTGGAGGGTGAGTGAGAGGGTGACGGGCGCCCGGCCGGCGTGGCGCAGTGCGTTGGCCAGGCCCTCCTGGACGATGCGGTACGCCTCGCGGGACACCGTCCCGGGCAGGGGGCCGGAGGTCTCCCGCCAGGAGCCGGGGCCGGTGGCGAGGGTCACCGGTGTGCCGCTCGCGCGGGTCCGTTCCAGCAGGCCGTCCAGTTCGGCGAGGGTCGGTCCGGCCGGGGTCCGGGAGGGCGTCCCGCCGTCCTCGCCGTGTTCCTCGCGCAGCATCCCCAGTACGGCGTCGAGTTCGCCGGTGGTGTGCCGGGCGGTCTCCTCGATGGTGGTCAGTGCCCGGTGGACGAACTCCGGGTCGGAGCCGAGCACGGTGCGGGCCGCGCCCGCCTGGAGTGCCACCGCGCTCAGTGCGTGGCCGACGGAGTCGTGCAGTTCGCGGGCGATCCGGTTGCGGGCGGCGAGTGCGGCCGCGCGGGCCTCGGCGGCGGCCAGCCGGTCCGCCGGGGCGGGGCCGAGCAGGGCGGGGGCGCAGCGGGCCAGCAGGGCGCCTGCGGCCCACACCGCCGCCACCAGCGCGGTGAGCAGGGCGGCCGCGGTCACCGGTGCCGTCCACAGGGGGGTGTCCGGTGTGTTCCAGTGCCACTGCCAGCGGCTTTCCCGCAGCCGGTGGGAGAACGGCATGGCCGTCAGCACCGCCGCGGCGGGCGGGATGGCCAGGGTGGCGCCGCTGAGTGGCGCGCCCAGCCCCAGGTGGAGGGTGAACCACACCGCCGTGCGCCGCCGGGCGGCCCAGGAGGCGGCCGGTGCGGTGGTGAGTTCCTTCCCGGGGATGCGGCACAGTGTCCGTGCGGCTGCGCTCTCCAGGGTCCGGGCCAGGGGGAAGAGCGCGGTGGCGGCGGCCGGGGGCAGGGACAGGCCGTATGCCGCGAGCTGCCAGCCCGGGTGCCGCAGGGGGTCGGCGCCGGGGACGGCGATGGAGATCACCACCGTCGTCAGCAGGAAGTACGGCATCAGCAGTGCGCCGCCCAGCAGCAGGTGTACCCAGCGCAGCCGCAGTCGCCGGATGCGCTCCGCGCCCGTCCCGCCCGCCCTGCCCACCCTGTCCGCTCCGGTCACTTCGCGGGGGTGTACCCGGTGTGCCCGGTGTGTGCGGCGTGTGCGGTGTCCGGTGCGCGTCCGGTGGCCGGTTCGGCGGCCCGTTCGGCGGCCCGTTCGGCGAACAGGTGGGCTCCGGTGGCGAGTACGAGCATCCCGGCGAGCACCTCCACAGAGTAGGTCAGTGTCATCAGCGCGGTGGCCTGCCGCGAGGGATCCACCATGCCGTCGTCGAAGAGGCCCGTCAGCAGGGACCAGCCGCCTCTGGCGGTGAGGACGCCGCTTCCGGTCCAGGCCAGGGCGACGGCGGTGCGCAGCCGTATCGCACCGGCCCGGCCGGCGGGGAAGGCGAGCAGCAGGATGCCCGCCGCGGCCGCGGCGGCGGCGAGCGCGTCCAGGCCCGCGATCAGCCGGAAGGCGTTGTCGGTCCGTTCGGCCTGGTGGGCGGGGAGTCCGGTCCTGGCGCCGGCCGACCACAGCAGTTGCGTCACGAGGGGGAGCAGCGCGGCCGCGGCGGCGGTCACGGCGATGGCCCGCCGGGCGGGTGCGGTGGGTGCGGCGGCGTCCAGCGCGGCGAGGCGGCCGCGCAGCAGGTGCCCCCAGCGGTCGCGTACGTAGAGGGCGGCCAGGGCGCCGAGGGTGAGTGCCTGGATGCCGAAGCCGGTGTAGACGACGGTGAAGACCCAGCCGTCCAGGGACGCTCGGGTCTCCTGGGTGACGGTGCCGTCGCCGGTGGCCGCTCCCAGCAGCGAGAGGACGGGGACGGCGACGGCGATGGGGGCGAGCAGTCCGGTGGCGGTCCACAGGGGCAGTGCCGTCAGCCAGGCGGGCAGCCGTCTGCCCCACGGGAGGGCGAGGGCGAGGGCGAGGACGACGACCGCGGCGTCCATCACCAGGGTCAGGGAGTTGGCGAGTGTCAGTGAGGCGGTGTTCTCGGGGGCGAGCAGTTCGCTGCCCTCGGGGATGCCGATGTGGACGCCGCTCAGCCAGGCGGTCTTGATGCCCAGGTACGGCAGGCAGGCGGCGACGGTGGCGGCGAGCAGCAGCCGGCGCGGGGGACCGGTGCGGCCGGTGCGGGGCGCTGCGGGCGCGGTGCCCTTCGGGCCCGTGGTGGTGTGCGTGGGTGTCATGGCTCCACGTTCCCGTTCCGGACTCCTGTGCCGCTTCCTGCGTGAAGGGGAACCGCCTCCCCCGTGCGGGGGAGGCGGTCTGCGACTTCGGTCGGGGGCCGGCGGGGCGACGGAGCCGTCAAAGGTGGCGGGTGGCCAGGGCGAGGCGGTCGCGTGCGTCGAACAGGGCGTCCTTGATGGTCTGTTCGTGGGCGGGGGTCAGCCGTGCCACCGGGACCGAGCAGCTGATGGCGTCCCGTGCGGGGGTGCGGTAGGGGATGGCGACGCCGAAGCAGCTCAGTCCCAGGGTGTTCTCCTCGCGGTCGACCGCGTAGCCCTGGTCGCGGATCTGGTGCAGCTCCCCGATGAGCTCGTCGCGGTCGGTGATGGTGTGCTCGGTCAGCGGGGCCAGGGTCTCGGGGAGCATCGCGCGGACCTGGTCGTCGTCGTAGGTGGCCAGCAGTGCCTTGCCCAGGGAGGTGGAGTGCGCGGGCAGGCGCCGTCCCACGCGGGTGAAGGGGCGCAGGTAGTGCTGCGACTGGCGGGTGGCGAGGTAGACGACGTTGGTGCCGTCCAGCCGGGCGAGGTGGATGGTCTCGGTGGTGTCGTCGGAGAGCCGGTCCAGGGTGGGGCGGGCGGCGGCCACGACCTCGTCGCCGTCGATGTAGGAGGTGCCCACCAGCAGGGCGCGTACTCCGATGCCGTAGCGGGTGCCGGTGGCGTCGGTCTCGATCCAGCCCAGTTCCACGAGTGTGCGCAGCAGCATGTACAGGCTGGACTTGGGGTAGCCGACGGCCTCCTGGACGGCGGCGAGGGTGTGCATGCCGGGCTGTCCGGCGAAGAACTCCAGCAGTTCCACGGTGCGCACCGCCGATTTGACCTGTGCCCCGCCCGCCTCCGGTTTCCTGCCGGGGGCGCCCCCGTGCGCAGAAGGCATCGACCTTGACCCTTTCGCTCGACCGGCCATAGAGTCCCACATGGTTATTCACACATAGGGACGGCGTTCAGTATATCGAACAAGGTCTCCGGGGGGACAGTCTTCGGCGTCCGGGGTCCCGGACGTGCCCCCGCCGGTCCCGTCGCCCCCTGCCGTCGTCCGGTCGGCGGTCGTTTCGAAGGAGGAGTTCAGCGGTGGCAGCACCAGTGTGGAGCGTCGACCCCAGGACGGGGAAGCAGCGTGAACAGGTCGCGGTCGAGGCCACGGCAGCCGATGTCGACGCGGCCGTGCGCGCCGCCCACGCCGCCCGCGGGGAGCTGGCGGGCCGCACCGCGCGGATCGCCCTGCTGCGGGCGGCCGCCGAGGAGCTGGAGGCCGCCCGCGGGGAGATCGTCGCCGCCGCGGACGCCGAGACCGCGCTGGGCGAGGTCCGGCTGAACGGTGAACTGAGCCGCACCACCTATCAGTTGCTCGCCTTCGCCGACGAGGTCGCCGACGGCGCGTACCTGGGCGTCGTCATCGACCACGCCGACGCCTCGCTCACCCCGCCCCGTCCCGATCTGCGCCGCTACAAGATCCCCCTGGGCGTCGTGGCGGTCTACGCCGCCTCCAACTTCCCGCTGGCCTTCTCCGTCCCCGGCGGGGACACCGCCAGCGCGCTCGCGGCGGGCTGCCCGGTGGTGGTCAAGGCGCACCCCGACCATCCGGCCACCTCCGAGCTGTGCGCGGCCGCGCTGCGCCGGGCGGCCGCCCGTGCCGGTCTGCCCGAGGACGTCGTCCGTGTGGTGCACGGCTTCGAGGCCGGTGTGGAGCTGGTGAAGCACCCGCTGGTCGCCGCGGCCGGGTTCACCGGTTCGATCCGGGGCGGCCGGGCCCTGTTCGACGCCGCCGCCGCCCGCCCGGTCCCCATCCCCTTCCACGGCGAGCTGGGCAGCCTCAACCCGGTGGTGGTCACCGAGGCGGCGGCGAAGGAGCGCGCCGAGGGGATCGGCGGCGGGCTGGCCGGTTCGATGACGATGGGCTCCGGGCAGTTCTGCACCAAGCCGGGGCTGGTCCTCGCCCCCGAGGGGGAGTCCGGCGACCGGCTGCTGGAGGCGCTGGCCGACTCCGTCGCCGAGACCGCCTGCGGGCCGCTGCTGGACACCCGGATGCGTGAGGCGTTCCTGGCCGGGGTGAGGGCCCGGGCGGAGCTGGAGGACGTGACGGCGCCGGTCGCCGCGGCCGAGGGCGAGGACCAGGCCGTGCGTGCGGGCTTCCTCACCGTTCCGGCGGAGCGGCTGGCCGGCTCCGAGCGGCACGGGCTGCTGCTGGAGGAGTGCTTCGGGCCCGTCACCGTCGTCGCCCGCTACCGGGACGCCGGCGAGGTCAGCGCCGTGCTGGCCAAGCTGCCCGGCAACCTGACCGCCACCCTCCACATCGCAGAGGAGGAGGCGGGGGAGGAGGGCGGCGCCGCGGCCCGGCTGCTGGCCGAGCTGACGCCGCTGGCCGGGCGGGTCCTGGTCAACGGCTGGCCCACCGGTGTCGCGGTCGCCCCCGCCCAGCACCACGGCGGCCCCTACCCGGCCACGACCTCCACCTCCACCTCGGTCGGCGCCACGGCCATCGAGCGCTGGCTGCGCCCGGTCGCCTACCAGGACACCCCGCCGGCGCTGCTGCCCGAGGAACTGCGCGACGACAACCCGCTCGGCCTGCCGCGCCGGGTGGACGGGCGGCGCGAGGGCTGAACGCCTCCGGGTCCCCGGATCCCGCCTGCGGCCGCTCTCCGAGGAGGGCGGCCGCGGACGCTCGCATGGAAGGCGGGAGGGGGGAGGCTGCTTCCCATAAGGGAGGCTTTGAGATCGTCCAAGACAATTCGCCATGGACAGCGGCGAACCGGGGCGACACAGTGGTGTTCGTGGAGACCTCACTGCCGGGAGCACCGGACCTGCCGGAAACGCCGACCCTGCCGGACCTGCCGACCCTGCCGGACCTGCGCGACCTCGTGCGCGCCGAGTTCGCGCCGGCGACCGTCTACCTGAACACCGCCTCGCACGGCCTGACACCCGCCCGTACCGCCGGCGCGCTGCGCGAGGCGGTGCAGGAGACGGTGGAAGGGCGCATCGACCTGACGCGCTGGTTCGCCGTGATCGAGCGGGCGCGCGCCCGCTTCGCCCGGCTGGTCGACCTGGACCCGGACAGGGTGGCGCTCGGAGCGGCCGTCTCCGCGCACGTCTCGCTGGTCGCGGGCTCGCTGCCGCCCGGCGCCGAGGTGCTGGTGGCCGACGGCGACTTCAGCTCCCTGGTCAACCCGTTCGCGATGCGCGCCGACCTCAAGCTGCGCACCGCCCCGCCGGCGGAGCTGGCGGACGCCGTCCGGCCCGGCACGGCGCTGGTGGCCGTCAGCGCCGTGCAGTCGGCCGACGGCGGCATCACGGACCTCGCCGCCGTCGCCGGGGCCGCACGGGCCCACGGCGCCCGCACCCTGGTGGACACCACCCAGGCCGCCGGCTGGCTGCCGCTGGACGCGGGCGCCTTCGACTACACCGTGTGCGGCGCCTACAAGTGGCTGCTGTGCCCGCGCGGCACCTCCTTCCTCACCGTGCCCGGGGACGGCGGGGACCTGGTGCCCGCGCAGGCCGGATGGGTCGCGGGGGAGCGGCCCTGGGAGAGCTGCTACGGGACGGTCGAGGAACTGGCCCGTTCCGCCCGCCGCTTCGACGTCTCCCCGGCCTTCCTCCCCTACCTGGGCGCCGAGCGATCCCTGAGCCTGGTCGAGGAGGCCGGGCCGGAGGCGATCGGCGCCCACGACCGGGCCCTGGCCGCCCGTTTCCGGGCCGGCGCCGCCGAGCTGGGCCACCGCCCGGTGCCCGGCGACTCGGCCATCGTCGCGGTGCCCGGCCTGGGCGGCGCCTGCGGGGCGCTGAAGGAGGCGGGGGTGGAGGTGTCCGTCCGGGCGGGGAACCTGCGCGCGGCCTTCCACCTGTACAACACGGCCGAGGACGTGGAGCGGCTGCTGGCGGCGCTGCCCCGGGCGTGACCCCCGGGGCCGCGCCCCGGCGTGCCTCCGGGCGGCCGAAGGCCCCCGGGCCCCGCGGTCACGCCGACTGCCTGCGCACCAGCTCGGTCGGCAGGATCACCGCCGACGGCTCCTGGCCGCCGATCAGGCCCAGCAGCACCCGCACCATCTCCGAGCTGATCCGGTCCCACGGCTGGCGGACGGTGGTCAGCTCCGGGAGGCCGGCGACGGCGGCGGGGGAGTCGTCGAAGCCGCCGACGGCGACATCGTCCGGCACCCGCCGCCCGGCCCGCTCCAGGGCGGCCAGCGCGCCGCGCGCCATCAGGTCGGAGGCGACGAACAGCGCGTCCACGTCCGGTGTCCGCTCGAGCAGTTCGGCGGCGGCCCGCCGGCCGCTGTCGCGGCTGTAGTCGCCGTGGGCGACCAGGTCGTCGCCGGCGGGGAGCCCGGCCTCGGCCAGCACCTCGCGCCAGCCCGCCAGCCGGTCCACACCGCCGGGGGTGTCCGGCGGCCCGGCGACCGTGGCGATGCGGCGGCGCCCGAGCGAGACCAGGTGCCGCACGATGTCGCGGGCGCCCTCCCGGTCGTCGGCCGCCACATGGGCGATCCTGGCGGTACGCCCGCTGCGGTCGATCGGCTTGCCACTGGCGACCACCGGTATCCCGGCCTTCGTCAGCTGCTCGGCCATCGGGTCGCCGGTGTGGCTGGAGACCAGCAGGACGCCGTCGACATGGCCGGCGGTGACGTAGCGGACGACCCGGCGCCGCTCGGCGGGCGTACCGGCGATCATCAGCAGCAGCGGGATGTCGTGCGCGGCCAGCGCCTGGGTGCAGCCGCGCAGCAGCACGTTGAAGTTGGGGTCCTCGAACAGCTTCTCCTGCGGCTCGGTGAGCAGGAAGGCCACCGAGTCGGAACGGCCGGTGATCAGGCTGCGGGCGTGCCGGTTGACCACGTAGCCCGTCCTGCGGATCGCGGCCCTGACCGCGTCCGCCGCGCCCGGGCTGACGTTGTGCCCGCCGTTGAGGAACCGCGAGACCGTGCCGCGGGACACCCCGGCCTCCCGCGCCACGTCGTGGATCGTCGGCGGGCGCCGCCGCTCACTGCCGCTCATGCGGTACCCATCCTCGTGTCTCTCCCCCATCTCCCCGTCCCACGTGCAATTCTCCGTGATCCTCGCGCACCCGCCGGTTTTTCAGGACTTCACCGCTCCGGACAGCAGGTCCAGGCTCCAGAACCGCTGGACCACCAGGAACAGGGCGATCAGCGGCAGGACGGCCAGCAGGGCCCCGGCGATGACCAGGGTGTACAGGGCCGGGGTGCTGGACCCCTGCTGGAGCAGGGTGAACAGCCCGAGCGTGACGGGGAACTTCTCGTCGTCGCCGAGCATGATGTACGGCAGCAGGAAGTTGTTCCAGATCGCGACGAACTGGAAGAGGAAGACCGTCACCAGGCCCGGCAGCATCATAGGCAGCGCCAGGGAGTGGAAGATCCGCCACTCGCCGGAGCCGTCCGTCCGCCCCGCCTCCACCACGTCCGCCGGCACGGCGGCGGAGGCGTAGATCCGGGCCAGGTAGACGCCGTAGGGGGAGAGGACCGACGGCAGCAGCACCGACAGGTGGGTGTCGGTCAGGTTCACCTCGGCCAGCAGCAGGTACTGCGGCACGGCCAGGATGACCGGGGGCATCAGCACCCCGGTGAGCAGCACGTTGAAGACGGCCTCCCGGCCGCGGAAGCGGTAGACGGCCAGGGCGTAGCCGGCCAGCGCGGACACCGCGGTGGACAGCAGGGCACCGAGCCCGGCGTAGAGCGCGGAGTTGGCCATCCACTGCCAGTAGACGCCGTCGCGGTAGGCCGACAGGTCCGCCAGGTTCTCCGCGAAGCCGGTGCCGGGCAGGAAGGTGAAGGTGGAGAACAGCTCCCGGCCGGACTTGGTCGAGGCGACCACCACCCAGGCGACCGGCAGCAGGCAGTAGAGCGCGCCCAGCAGCAGCGCGGCGGTGGGCAGCAGCGCGGTGCGCCGCGGCGCCCGCGCGAGGGCGGTGGCGGGAGCGGTGGAGGCGGCGGTCATCGGGAGTCCCCCTGCCGGGTGCGGGAGTTGGCGATCCTGAGGAAGCCGAAGGAGAGCACGAGCGTCACCGCGGCGACGACCACCGCGGTGGCGGCGGCCGAGTGGATGTCGCCGCGGACGAAGGCGTCCTCGTAGACCTTCATCAGCGGACTCCAGGTGGTGGGCACGGAGTTGGTCAGCGGTTTGAGCGTGGTGGGCTCGCTGAACACCTGGAGCGTGGCGATGACGGAGAAGAAGAAGGTCAGCACCAGCGAGGGCGCCACCATCGGAATCTTGATCCGCAGCGCGATCTGCAGCTGCGAGCAGCCGTCGAGCCGGGCGGCCTCGTAGACCTCGGCGGGGATCGCGCGCAGCGCCGTGTAGATGACGATCATGTTGAAGCCGGTGCCGCCCCACACCGCGATGTTGGCCAGCGCGGCGTAGAGCGCCCCGCCGTCGAGCAGGTCCGGCGCGGGCAGGCCGAGTTCACCGAGCACGAAGTGGAAGGGGCTGACGTCGGGCAGGTAGAGGAAGCCCCACAGCAGCGCCGCGATCACCCCGGGGACGGCGTACGGCAGGAAGATCGCCAGCCGGGTGAAGGAGCGGCCCCGGACCCGGTCGGCGTCCAGCATCAGGGCGAAGACCAGGGCGAGCCCGAGCATCACGGGCACCACGATCAGGCCGTACCCCAGCACCCGCAGCGCGCCGGCGCCCAGTTCGGGGTCGGTGAGGGCGTCGGTGTAGTTGGACAGGCCGGCCCACACCTCCCGGCGCGCCCCCTCGCCCAGACCGAGCCCCTCGACCTCGACCCGGCGCAGACTCAGATGAAGGGCGTAGCCGACGGGGAGCGCGAAGAACAGGAGGAACAGGACGGCCGCGGGCAGCAGGAAGAGGTACGGCGCCCGCCGCGCGCCGCGTCCCCGCCCACCGCGGCGGCCCGGCCGCGACCCCGCACCTCCCGGGGGGAGCGGGCGGGCCCCGGCGGGCTCCGCGGACGGCGCCGTGCGCGTCACTGGCGTCACCGGTGTCACTCGGCGACTCCGAAGCCCTGCTTCCTCAGGTCCGCCACGGTCGCCTCGTGCATGGTCCGCAGCGCCGAGTCGAAACCGGACCGGTTCTTGGCGGCCCTGCTGAAGGCGTCCTTGAAGGTGCTGTAGGCGACGTTGACGTTCGGGCCCCAGGCCGCGGGGGCGGTGCCCTGGGCGATCTCGGCGGCCTGCTCGTAGAAGTCGGGCTGGTTGGGGAAGAATTCCGGGGCCCGGCTGAGGGCCCCGCCGCTCTGGGCCGCCTTGGCGGCCGGGTAGACGCCGCTCTCCCGCACCAGGGCGGCCAGCGCCTCGGGGTCGGTGTTCAGCCAGGTGGCGAACCGCGCGGCGGCCTCCTTGTGCTCGGAGTCGCCGGTGACCGCGGTGGTCGAGCCGCCCCAGCTGCCGGTGGTGTTCGCGCCCTTCTCCCACTGGGGCAGCGGCGCCATCGCCCACTTGCCCCGGGTGTCGGGGGCGGCGGTGGTGAGCGTGCCGGGGGCCCACACGGCGCTGACCCAGGCGATCTGCCTGCCGGTGTTGAGGGCCTTGTTCCAGGCGGGGGTGTACATCGGCTGGTTTCCGATCGCGCCCTCCCGGACCAGGGAGCCCCAGAAGTCGGCGACCTTCCGGGTGGCCGCGTCGTCGATCGCGACCTTCCACTTCCGGCCCTCGGTGGTCCACCAGCGCGCGCCGGCCTGCTGCGCGAGACCGGCGAAGAGACCGGCGTCGTTGCTGGAGAAGGTGGTGAGGTCCTTCTCCGGTGCCTTCTCCTTGAGCGCACGGGCGGTGTCGGCGAACTCCTCCCAGGTGGTGGGCACCGTCAGCCCGTACTCATCGAACAGGTCGTGGCGGTAGTAGAACATCATGGGCCCCGAGTCCTGCGGGAGGGCGTAGACCGCGTCGCCGCCCAGGGTGACCTGCTGCCACACCCCGGGGGCGAACTCCTTCTCCGCGCCGGCCACCTCGCCCGATATGTCGGCCAGCACGTCGTTGCCGACCAGGGTGGGCAGCGCCTGGTACTCGGCCTGCACCAGGTCGGGGGCCTTGCCCGCCTTGGCCGCGGTGATGGTCTTGGTCACCAGGTCGTCCCCGCCGGCCTGCTTCTTGACCACCACCTCGACGTCCGGATTCTCCTCGTTCCAGAGGGCGACGACCTTGTCCATGCCGGGTGCCCAGGCCCAGTAGGTCAGTTCCGCCGGGCCGGAGGCGGCGGAGTCGTCGCCCGAGGAGCCGCAGCCGGTGAGGGCGGCTGCCGCCAGAGCGGCCGCGGTGCACGCCGCGACGGTGCGGTGGTTCATGTTTCCTCCCTGGCAAGGCGCTGTGAACGTGCACAGTAGAGAAACCCGACTGACTCTTGTCAATGGTTCGGAGCTTGATGTTTTCTAGGTGAGGCAGTCGGCATGCGGCTGTGAACGTTCCCAGTTCTTTCCCAGTTCTTCCCGGTCGGGTCCACTCGGGCCGGGACTTCGACCCAGGAGGTCGTATGGTGCGCCTCGCCTACGGCGGCGACTACAACCCCGAGCAGTGGCCCGAGGAGGTCTGGCACGAGGACGTCGCGCTGATGCGTGAGGCCGGTGTGACCACGGTCAGCGTCGGTATCTTCTCCTGGGCGATGATCGAGCCCGCCGAGGGCGTCTTCGACTTCGGACGGCTCGACCGGATCATCGAGCTGCTGCACGGAGCCGGCATCGGCGTCGACCTGGCCACCCCCACCGTGGTGCCGCCCGCCTGGTTCTACCGCGCCCACCCCGAGGCGCTGCCCGTCAGCCGGGAGGGCGTGCGCTGGGAGTTCGGCTCGCGCGGCGCGATCTGCCACAACTCGCCCGCCTACCAGCAGGCCTCCGCCCGGATCGCCCGCGCGCTGGGCGAGCGCTACGGAAGGCATCCCGCGGTCGTGATGTGGCACGTCCACAACGAGTACGGCGTACCCGTCCTGGAGTGCTACTGCGAGACCTCCGCCGCCGCCTTCCGCACCTGGCTGCGGGAGCGCTACACCACCCTGGAGGGGCTCAACGCCGCCTGGGGCACCGCCTTCTGGGGCCAGGCCTACGGCGACTGGGAGGAGATCTCCCCGCCCCGGGCGACCCCCACCGTCTGCAACCCCGCCCAGCGCCTGGACTACGCCCGCTTCGCGAGCGACAGCGCCCTGGCGAACTTCCGCCGCGAGCGCGACCTGCTGCACGAGCTGTCCCCGGGCGTCCCCGTCACCACCAACTTCATGGTCTCGCCCACCCAGTGCGACACCATCGACTACTGGGCCTGGGGCCGCGAGGTCGACATCGTCACCAACGACCACTACCTGGTGGCCGAGGACGAGCGCAACCACGTCAATCTGTCGATGGCCGCCGACCTGACCCGCTCGGTCGCCGGCGGCGAGCCGTGGCTGCTGCTGGAGCACTCCACCAGCGGCGTCAACTGGCAGCCGCGCGGCATCGCCAAGCGCCCCGGCGAGATGGCCCGCAACTCACTGGCCCACATCGCACGCGGCTCGGAGGGGGCGATGTTCTTCCAGTGGCGCGCCTCCCGCTCCGGCGCGGAGAAGTTCCACTCGGCGATGGTGCCGCACGCCGGCACCGACAGCCGGATCTGGCGCGAGGTGGTCTCGCTCGGCGCGGACGTCGCCGCGCTGGAGGAGATCCGCGGCACCCGCACGGTCGCGGACGTGGCGGTGGTGTGGGACTGGCAGTCGTGGTGGGCGCAGAAGCTGGAGTGGCGCCCCAGCCAGGACCTCGACGCCCGCGAGCGCGCCGAGGCCTGGTACGCCGCGCTCTTCGACCGCCATCTGACCGCCGACTTCCTTCCTCCCCGGACCGATCCGGCGAAGCTGGCCGCGTACCCGCTGGTGGTGGTTCCCGCCCTCTACCTGGCCTCGGCGGAGGCCAGCGAGGACCTGCGCGCCTACGTCGCCGGCGGCGGCACCCTGGTGGTCTCCTGCTTCTCCGGCATCGTCGACGAACACGACGCCGTCCACCCCGGTCCCCACCCGGGCGCGCTGCGGGAGGTGCTCGGGCTGACGGTCGAGGAGTTCCAGCCGCTGCGGGCGGGCCGGACGGTGACCGTCACCGGACCCGGGGTCCCCACGCTGGAGGCCGACGTGTGGGCCGAGACCGTCGTGGCGCGGGGCGCCGGGACGGTGTGGTCCTACGGCGGCGGCCCGGCCGCGGGCGGCCCCGCCGTCACCCGGAACCGGCTGGGCGGGGGCACCGCGTGGTACGTCTCGACGCGCCTGGGCCCGGGCGGGCTCGACGCCGTGCTGGCCGCCGCCTGCGCGGACGCGGGCATCGCCCCGCGCGAGGAGATCCCCCGCGACGTGGAGGTGGTGCGCCGCTCAGGGCGGTCCGGCACCTACCTCTTCGTCCTCAACCACACCGGCGCCGACGCCAAGGTGCCGCTGGAGGCGTCCGGCACCGAACTGCTCGGCGGCGCCCGCGTGGCCGGCCGGCTCGCGGTGCCGGCCGGTGGGGTCCGCGTGGTCCGCCTCGACGGCTGATCCCCGGCGCTCCGGTACGGCCGGGCCGGTCGCCGAGGGCCGGCGGAGGGTCGGTGGGGGCCGGCGGAGGACACCGCAGGAGCAGTGAGAACACCACGAGAACGCCACGAGAGAACCGGAAGGAAGGGCACAGCCATGCGCAGACGCACCGTCCTGCGGCTGGGAGCAGCCGCTCTCGCCGCCCCCGCCCTGGCCACCGCCGCCCCCGGCACGGCCGCAGCCGCTCCGCGCCTGCGCGTCCGCGGCGCCGACGTCTCCTCCCTCGCCAAGAGCGAGGACCTCGGCGGCGTCTACCACGACGCCGACGGCCGCAGGGACGACGCGGTACGGATCCTGGCGGGAGCCGGGGTCAACTGGGGCCGTCTGAAGGTCTGGGCGGATCCGGCCGACGGCTACCACACCAGGCCCCACATCCTGCGGACGGCCCGGCGGCTGCACGCGGCGGGCATGAAGCTCCTGGTCGACTTCCACTACTCCGACACCTGGGCCGACCCCGGCAAGCAGTTCAAGCCCGCGGCCTGGGAGGACCTCCACGGAGCCGCGCTGGAGCGGGCGGTGCGCGACCACACCGCCGACATCCTGGGCGCGCTGCGGGCGCAGGGCACACCGGCGGCCATGGTCCAGATCGGCAACGAGATCAACGGCGGCATGCTGTGGCCCGACGGCTCGGCCGACGACTGGCCCCGCCTGGCCGGTCTGCTCACCGCCGGGGCCGAGGCCGCCCGCGCCGCCTCGCCCGGCATCCGGGTCGCCCTCCACCTGGCCGAGGGCGGGCGGGGCGCCGACACCCGCTGGTGGTTCGACAACGCGGTGGCGCACGGCGTGCCCTTCGACGCCATCGGCCTGTCCTTCTACGGTTACTGGCACGGCGCGCTGTCCGATCTCCAGGCCAACCTGAACGACGTCTCGGCCCGCTACCGCAGGGACGTCTTCGTCGCGGAGACCGCCTATCCGTTCCGGCTGGACAGCGAGGACTTCCTGGAGAACATCATCGACCGGCCCTCCGAGCTGGTTCCCGGCTACCCCGCGACCCCCGAGGGGCAGGCCGCCTGGCTGCGCGACATCACGGCGGTCGTGGCCGCCGTGCCGGGCGGGCGGGGACTGGGGCTGTTCTGGTGGGAGCCGACCTGGACCGCCGTGCCCGGCAACGGCTGGGACCCGGCCGACCCGGCCTCCGGCAACGGCTGGGAGAACCAGGCGCTCTTCGACTACGACAGCCGCGCCCTCCCGGCGCTGGAGGTCCTGGGCCGCGGCTGACCCGTACCCGCCGCCCGAGGGATCCGCGGGCGGCGGGTACGGCGAAGGGGCGGGGCCGCCGTGGCGGTCCCGCCCCCCGCTCCGCGTTCCTCGCGTTCCGCCGACCGCGCACCGTGCGGTCCGGCGGCCGGCGGCACGCTCACCACCCCGCCGGGTGGTCACCTCACGGGGGTGAAGTCCCGTGCGCCGAGGAACTCCGGGCGCGGGATGGGCGCCGCGAACGGCTCCACCGCGGTGTTCTCCACGCTGTTGAAGACGATGAAGACGTTGCTGCGCGGGTAGGGGGTGATGTTGTCCCCGGAGCCGTGCATGCAGTTGCAGTCGAACCAGGTCGCCGAACCGGGCTTGCCCGTGAACAGCCGGATGCCGTGCTCGCCGGCGAGCCGGGTCAGCGCCTCGTCGGACGGCGTGCCCGCGTCCTGCATCTGCAGGGACTTCTTGTAGTTGTCCTTCGGGGTGGCCCCTGCGCAGCCGAGGAACGTCCTGTGCGAACCAGGCATGATCATCAGGGCGCCGTTGGTCTCGTAGTTCTCGGTCAGGGCGATCGAGACGGAGACCGTCCGCATGTTCGGCAGACCGTCCTCGGCGTGCCAGGTCTCGAAGTCGGAGTGCCAGTAGAACCCCGAGGCCCCGAAGCCCGGCTTGACGTTGATCCGGCTCTGGTGGACGTACACGTCCGAGCCCAGGATCTGACGGGCGCGGCCCACCACCCGCGGGTCCCTCACCAGGCCGGCGAAGACCTCGCTGATCTTGTGGACCTCGAAGACGGAGCGGATCTCCTGGGACTTCGGCTCCACGATCGAACGCTCGTCCGCGCGGATCAGCGGGTCCGAGACCAGCCGGTTCAGCTCCCGGTTGTAGACCTCCACCTCATCGGGGGTGATGAGCTGGTCGATGGCCAGGAAGCCGTCCCGGTCGTAGGCCGCGAGGTCCGCGGCCTCGATCGGTCCCGGCGTGCCGGGGGCGGACCACACCGTGGGGTCCTGCCGCGGGGTGATCACCTCGGAGGCTCCCCGGGTCGGGTAGAGGTCCGCGGTGCGTTCGGGTGCGGTGGTCATGGTTCTGCCTTCCTCTCCTCATCGTGCGGCCCTGTTCCCGCATGCGGCCGCTTCGTCGCGGGTTCTCTCGCCAGGGCCTCCCGTGTGGTCTGGGCTGCCGCTCGCACCGGCCCGTCAGGCTCGGCCGGTGCGGACGGTCAGCTCTCGTCCGGTTCGGTGAGCAGGGGGTAGACGCCGTTCTCGTCGTGGTCCTCGCGGCCGGTGACCGGCGGGTTGAAGACGCAGACGCAACGGAAGTCCGTCTTGGGACGAAGTGTGTGCTTCTCGTGTCCGTCCAGCAAGTACATGGTGCCGGGGGTGATCCAGTGCTTCTCGCCGGTCTCGTCGTTGGTGAGCTCGGCCTCGCCCTCCACGCAGAGGACGGCCTCCACGTGGTTGGCGTACCACATCGAGGTCTCCGTGCCGGCGTAGAGCACGGTCTCGTGCAGCGAGAAGCCCACCCGCTCCTTGGCGAGCACGATCCGCTTGCTCTCCCAGGTGCCGGAGGCGGACCTGACGTGGCGGTCGGTGTCCTCGATTTCCTGCAGCGATCGGACGATCACAGTGCTGAGGTGCCTTTCCTGTCAGAGGCCCATCCGCGGAAAACCTCGCGGGATGGGCCATTCGGGTGGTGCGTGCGGCGACCGGACGCCCCCGGCGCCGGATCGGGCGCCGGGGACGGGCGGTGCCGCGTGTCAGGCGGTCTCGCGGACCGCGCGGGCCAGGATGCGCAGGCCCTCGTCCAGCTCCTCGGGGGAGATCGTCAGCGCCGGGAGCAGCTTGACGACCTCGCTCTCGGGGCCGGAGGTCTCGATCAGCAGTCCGAGCTCGAAGGCGCGGGAGGCCACCGAGCCGGCACGGGCCTTGTCGTGGAACTCCATGCCCCACACCAGGCCGCGGCCTCGGACGTCGGCCACCTCCTCGCGGTGCTCGGCGGCGATGGCCCGCAGGGCGGCCTCGACCTGCTCGCCGCGGGCCAGCGTCTGCTTCTCCATCTGCCCGTCGGCCCAGTAGGTATTCAGGGTGGCCGCCGCGGTGACGAAGGCCGGGTTGTTGCCGCGGAAGGTGCCGTTGTGCTCGCCGGGCTCCCAGATGTCCAGCTCGGGCCGGAACAGGGTCAGCGCCATCGGCAGTCCGTAGCCGCTGATCGACTTGGAGACCGTGATGATGTCGGGGGTGATCCCGGCCTCCTCGAAGGAGAAGAAGCCACCGGTGCGGCCGCAGCCCATCTGGATGTCGTCGACGATCAGCAGCATGTCCTGGCGCTTGCACAGGTCGGCCAGGGCGCGCAGCCACTCGGCCCGGGCGACGTTGATGCCGCCCTCGCCCTGCACCGTCTCCACGATCACGGCGGCCGGCCGGTTCAGGCCGGAGCCGGAGTCCTGCAGCAGGCGCTCGAACCACAGGAAGTCCTCGACCTTGCCGTCGAGGTAGTTGTCGAACGGCATCGGGGTGCCGTGCACCAGGGGGACGCCGGCGCCGGCGCGCTTGAAGGCGTTGCCGGTCACCGCCAGTGAGCCCAGCGACATGCCGTGGAAGGCGTTGGTGAAGGAGACGATCGACTCCCGGCCCTTGACCTTGCGGGCCAGTTTCAGGGCCGCCTCGACGGCGTTGGTGCCGGTCGGGCCGGGGAACATCACCTTGTGGTCCAGGCCGCGCGGACGCAGGACCACCTCCTGGAAGGTCTCCAGGAAGGCCCGCTTGGCGGTGGTGGACATGTCCAGGCCGTGGGTGACGCCGTCGCGCTCCAGGTAGTCCAGCAGGGCGCGTTTGAGCACCGGGTTGTTGTGCCCGTAGTTCAGTGACCCGGCGCCGGCGAAGAAGTCGAGGAACGCGTGGCCGTCCTCGTCGTACATGTAGCTGCCGCGCGCCCTGTCGAAGACGGTGGGCCAGCCGCGGCAGTAGCTGCGCACCTCCGATTCGAGGGTCTGGAAGATGCTCAGGTCGGGCTGGGTGATGGTCACAGCGATCTCCTGGGAGATGGGTTGCGAGAGGAGTGAGAGGTCTGGGGTGCCGGGGCGCGGTGCGGCGCGCCGCGCGGCGGTCAGCCGCCTGCGGCGGCCGGTGCGGTCGCGGTGGAGGCCAGGGCTGGGACGGGCCCGATCCGGTACAGCACCTCGGGCTCGTGTCCCTCCTCCGGGAACAGCGCGCCCTCGAAGAGGACCTCGCGCCGCACCGGTGCGCCGTGGCGCTCCGCGTAGGAGGTGAACAGTCGGTTGGAGGCGGTGTTGTCAGGGGTGATCGTCGTCTCGATCCCGTCGATGCCCAGCTCCTCGGCGGCACGGGTGGTCAGCCCGTCGAGCATCGCCGCGGCCAGGCCGCGTCCGCGCTGCCCGTGGTCGACGGCGACCTGCCAGACGACCAGGGTCCGCGGGTGCCGCGGCCGGACGTAGCCGGTTATGAAACCGACCGGCTCACCGTCGCCGTCGCGCGCCACCACCGAGGTGGCGGCGAAGTCGCGGCACCACAGGAGGTAGCTGTAGGAGGAGTTGAGGTCGAGTACCCGGGAGTCGCGCGCGATCCGCCAGATCGCTGCGCCGTCCTCCACGCGGGGCGCGTCGAGCTTCAGTCCCTCCGGCATTTCGACGGTCTTTCTGTGGGCACCTGCATGGTCTGCTTGTGCGGCGGTCATGCAAATCCAATTTACCCAGAGCGAACTCAAATCACATCGAGGTGAGGGGTTACGTGGGCGCGCTTTCTGTGTTATCGCGCGTGGGTGCGCACGCGCACGAAATGCGGTGCGTTATGCCTGGTATGCCCCCTATTTTCCGGGCAAAGAGGAATCGATGTTGAGTCCGTCACAGATCCATAACGAGCACGGAACGTGTCCGAAATACGCGGTTCGCCGATATCGAATCTTAGTGTTTAAGGACCGTCTGAGCGGGCATGAGGATATGGGATTCTATTCAGATCAGGTGCCCGTAAATTCATCTTCGATTCATGGAAGATATCCCAGTGAAACCGGATCGTGAGGTTCTTCAGGGAACTCGGCGGAAGTCCCCTTCCGCGGACACCGGCCCGCCGGGGCCCGTGGCGCGGACGGTGTAGGAGTCCCGCCCCACGTCCCGCAGCCCCTCCGCATGGCCGTACTGGCCCACGAACCTGTGCTCGCCCGGCGGCACCGCGCGCCCCCTCCGCAGCGTCCAGCGGTACACCAGCGCGCCGCCCTCCTCGCGGACGGTCACCCCGAAGTCGCCCGCCGGCAGGGTGCTCCAGGAGCCGGTGTGCCGTACGCCCCCGGTCGGCGCGACGCGCAGTTCCACGGTGAGGGAGGTCAGCCGCTCGCCGCAGTGCAGGACGACACCGCTCTGCGCCCAGTGCGCGTTGTTGCCGGGGCCCAGCACCCCCCGGGAGCGCAGCCGGTCCTCCCGCGGGCCCGGCTCGCCCCCGCCGCCGGACGCGCCGCCGGACGCGGCGCCCGAGGGGTCGGCGGGAGGAGAGGCGGAGGAGGAAGGCGCGCCGGACGCGGTGGCCGTCGGGGACGGAGCGGCGGACGCCGCCCCTGCGCCCCCGGCTCCCGC
>NZ_JBKJFM010000159.1:0-13255 GCF_046614825.1 Streptomyces nanhaiensis | reverse complement strand
GCCCCCGGCCGGGTGCGTCCGGTCCGGTCCGCGCGCCCTGTGCGGTCCGTACGCGCCGCACGTTCGGTGAGCCCGGTCCGGTCCGCGTCCGCCCGCGCCCGCTCGGCGCGTCTGGCCGCGGCGCGGGTTGCGGCGGCGGTGACGGAGCGGTGCCGGAGAGTCGGTTTCGCCATGGTGGTCCTCCTCGCTGGTGCGGTGTGCGGCCGGCTCAGCCGACGAACTCGATGTCGGAGGTCAGCCACCGCCCGTCCTCGTGCACGAGGTCGAGCTGAAGGCGGTAGTTGCGTACCTGGCCCTCGGGGGCGGCGGTGTTGGTGACCCTGCTGTCGGCCACCACCAGGACGCGGGCGGAGCGCTCGTCGGCGCGGACGACGCCCGCCTCCAGGACATGGCCCTTCGAGACCGACTTGTTCTCGGCCACCAGCTTCGTCAGCTCCTCGGTCTGCGCGGCGAACTGCTCCTTGAAGTCGCCGGTGGCGCCCTTCAGGACGTTCTCGCCGTCCCGCTCGTAGTGCCGGTAGTCGATCGAGGTGAAGTTGACGGTCATCTGGCGGGCGGCCGCCAGCACGTCGCGGTGGCGCCTGTCGTCCTGGTGCCGCTGGTAGAGCTGGAGGCCGAAGTAGGAGGCCAGGCCCGTCAGCAGGACGGCGAGGGCGGTGAGCACCGTGAGCAGGAGCCCGCCGCGCCGCACGATGAGGGAGCGCAGCGCCGCGCGGGCGGCGGACAGCCGGGCGGTCATGCCACGGGTCCTACGAGCAGCCATTGCCAGGAGTCCTTTCCGAACAGGCTCTGCGCCCCGCCGGTGGCGCCGATCCGGACCACCTGGCCGCCGGGCGCGGCGGCCAGGCCGGTCTCGGGGTCGTAGGGGGTGACGTACGACGGGGCGCCGGACGGGGACTGGGACTGGGAGGGGGAACGGGACTGGGAGGTGGAGGAGGAGCCGGACGGGCGGGGCGCGTTCTGGGCGCCGCGCACCGACGTCTCGCCGCCGCGCGGGGCCGTGCAGCGGGCCGAGGTGTTCGCCGGGCGGTGGCCGGTGTCGGAGGGGTCGCGCCACCGGGTGCCCTCGTATCCCCGGCGGCACGACGGCGGCTGGTCGGCGTTGAGCACCATGCCGAAGTGGACGGTGCCGTCGCCGGGCACCACGGTGGAGCTGCCGGCGACCACGGCGGGGAAGGTGACGAGCGTCTGCTCGATGGCCGGGAGCCGGGCGACCCCGATCTGGGCTCCGCTGATCAGGTTGCCGAGCAGCACCGGCAGGGCGGAGCGGTTGTCCTTCAGCAGCGAGTCCAGTTCGCGGGCGGCGGACGTGCCGCCGCCCAGCAGCTTGCGGAAGTCGCCGTCACTGGCCTTGAGCTGGGCGGTGAGGTCGGCCAGGTCCCGGGAGAAGGACTTGATCGACGAGCCCTTGTCCGTCTGGGTCCTCAGGGCGATGCGGGAGTCCTCGATCAGCTTCACCGTCTGCGGGAGGGCGTCGTCCGCCGAGCCGATCAGCTTGTCGCCCGAGTCCACCAGGCGGCTCAGGTGCGGGCCGGTGCCGGCGAAGGCGTCGCCCAGTTCGTGGACGGTCACCCGCAGGTCCCGCCGGTCCACGGAGGCGACCAGCCGGTCGAGGCTGAGGACCATGTCGGTGGTGGGCAGCGGCACCCGGGTGTCGCCGCGGGGGATCGTGCTGCCGTCGCGCAGGACAGGGCCGCCGCGGGTGCGGGGCTGGAGGTCCACGAACTGCTCGCCGATGGCGGAGCGGTTGGCCACCACGGCGAGGGTGTCGGCCGGGATGCGCGGGCCGTCCTCCATGCGCAGCTCCACCGAGACGCCCTCGGAACCGGACAGCCGCAGTTCTCCCACGCGGCCCACCGGGACGCCCCGGTAGGTGACCTCGGCGCCGGTGAAGATGCCGCCGGACTCGGCGAACTCGGCCCGCACGGTGTAGCCGCGGTCCAGGAGGCGGTCGGCCAGCCCGGCGTACTCGGCGCCGACGTAGGAGACGCCGACGGCGGTGATGGCGGCGAACGCCGCGAGCTGCGCCTTGACGGTACGAGTGATCATCCCCAGATCCCCTTCGTCATCAGGTCCGCGAGCGCCCGGTCCACGCCGTCGGCGCGGTACGCGCCGGAGTGGAGCGGGGCGGGGGCGCGGTACGCGGCGGGGCTTCCCGTGCACAGCGGCGGGCACAGCGGGCCGCCGCCCCCGTCCGGATCCCCGTCCGGATCCCCGCCGGGGGGCTCGGGCAGCCCGGGGACGTCGGGGGTGTCCGGGACGCCGGGGATCTCGGGGAGCTCGGGTACGTCCGGCAGCTCGGGTACGTCCGGCAGTTCGGGGGTGCCGGGCGGCCCGGGCGGGCGGGGGGTCCGCGGGTCGCCGGGGCCGTCGTCGAGGTTGCCGTAGAGGCTCTTGAGGTCGAGGTCGGCGGTGACCTCCAGGTTGACGTAGTCGCCCCGGATGGAGTCCACGACGTTGCGCGGGAAGGGATAGGTCGTCATCAGCTCCAGCGCGTTGGGCAGATCGTCGCCCGCCGCGTTCAACTGCTTGAGGATCGGCCGCAGATGGCGCAGGTTGGCCACCAGGTCGTCCTGCGAGGCGTTGATCACCCTGGTGCCGGCGGTGCCGAGCCTGGACAGGGCGCGCAGCATCTTCGTCAGGTCGCCGCGCTGGTCGGCCAGGACCTCCAGGGCGGGAGGGATGTCGTCCAGGGCCTTCCCGATCGTCTTCTCCTCCTTCCTCAGCCTCTTCGACAGCCGGTCGATGCCCTCGATCGCGCGGACGATCTCGTCGCGCTGGTCGTCGAGGCCGCCGATGAAGGTGTCCAGTTCCTCCAGCAGGGCCTTGATCCGGTCCTCGCGGCCGTCCAGCGTGCTGTTCAGCTCCTTGGTGATCGTCTTGAGCTGGGCCACGCCGCCGCCGTTGAGCAGCGCCGACAGGGCGGACAGCACTTCCTCGATCTCCGGGTGGCGGTCGCTGCGGGACAGCGGGACGCGGTCGCCGTCCCCGAGCCTGCCCGCCGGCTCGACGCCGGCCGGCGGCGCGGACAGGGAGACGTACTTCTCGCCGAGGATGCTGGTCTGGCGGAGCTCGGCGACGGCGTTGCCCGGCAGCTTCACCGAGTCGGAGATCCGCAGCCGCACCCGGGCCTTCCAGCCGTCGAGCTCCACCTTCTCGACCGCGCCCACCGTGACGTCGTTGACCTTGACCGAGGACTGCGGCACCAGGTCCATCACGTCCCGGAACTCGACGGTCACGCGGTACGCGTCGTCGCCCGCGGCGGCGCCGCCGGGCAGCGGTACGTCGTGCAGCCCGCCGAAGCCGCAGCCGGACAGCAGCAGCGATCCCGACAGGGCCCCCAGCAGGGCCACCCCCGGCAGGGGACGGCGGAGCAGGGGACGGCGGGGCAGGGGGCGGCCGGGCGCGGGACTGCGGAGTGCGGGACGGCCTGGCGCGGAGCCGTACGGGTGCGCGGTCATGCCCGGGCCTCCAGGATTCCGCCGAGCGTCCGGTCGATGCCGGGCGCCCCCGCCGCCGGGCCTTCGCCCAACGGCCTTGCCGAGTCGGGCAGTTCGGGAAGGGAGTCGAACAGCTCGCGGATGTCCGCGCAGTCCTCGCCCGCCGCGCCGTCCTCGCCGGTGGTTCTCAGCAGCGAGCACAGCAGGGAGGCGGGGTCCTGCGGGAAGTGCGGGTTGTTCCGGGTGTCGAGGGTGCCGGAGGCCGGGTTGTAGGCGAGGTCCAGGTTGGAGAGCCCGGCGGGGGCGACGTCGACGAACTCCTCCAGGGCGGCGCGCTGTTCGACCATGATGCGGGTGACCTTGCTCAGCCCCTTCACATTGGAGGTGATCGACTTCTCGTTGTCCCGGACGAAGGCGGACACGTCCGCCATCGCGGCCGCCAGGTGCCTGATGGCCTTCCCCAGGTCCTTGCGCTCGCCGGCGAGCTGGTCGGCGACATCGGCCAGGCTGTCGTTGAAGGCCCGGACGCTGTCGTCGTCGTCCGCCAGCGCCGAGGTGAACACCTGGAGGCCGCGCACGGTGTCGAACAGGTCCCCGCGGCCGTCGGAGAGGGTGGTGACGGCCTCGGAGAGGTCCTCGACGGTCTGGTGGATCCTCTCCCCCTGGCCGTCCAGGGTGTCGGCGCTCACCCCCAGCAGCCGGGAGAGCGAGCCGTCCTCGTTGGCGCCCTCGGGGCCGAGCGCCTCGGCGGTGGTGTGCAGGCTCTGGTAGACGCGGTCGAGTTCGACGGGCACGGCCGTGCGCTCCTCGGGGATGACCGCGCCGTCCTCCAGCGCCGGGCCCTTGCGGTAGACCGGCAGGAGCTGGACGTAACGGTCGCTGACCACCGAGGAGTTGATGATCGCGGCCTTGGCGTCCGCCGGGATCCTGCGGTCGGCCGGCAGCTCCAGCCGGACGCGGACCCGGTCGCCCTGCGGGGTGATCTCGGTGACCTCGCCGACGCGTACGCCCAGGACGCGCACGTCGGAGCCGGGGTAGATGCCGACCGTGCGCGGGAAGTAGGCGGTGATCCGCATGTCGTCCTGCCGGGGCCACAGCACGACGGCCGCACCGGCCAGGACCGCCAGGGCCAGGACGAGCGCCAGGCGGCGCGCGGCCGGCCGGCGTGCGGCGGGGACCCGGTCCGCGAGGCGCCGCAGCGGGGCCGGGAGAGTGCGCCGGGGGGTGAGCCGGAGCCGGGCGAGCCGGGCGGGCCGGGGAAGCCGGGTGATCCGGGCGAGGGCGGGCCGCCTCATCGTCCACCTCCCGGCGGCACGTCCGCGGAAGGCCCGCCACCGGGCGCCACGGGGGCGGGGGCGACCAGGTTCTGGACGTAGCTGTCGAACCATGGGCCGTTGCCCAGGGTGTTGGTGAAGACGCGGGCGAAGGGCGCGAGCAGCTTGACGCTGCGGTCGAGGCTCTCCTGGTTGCGTTCCAGCATGGTGACCACCGTGTCGAGGTTCTTCAGGGCCGGGCCGAGCTGCGCGCGGTTGTCCCGGACCAGCCCGGAGAGCTGGATGCCGAGCGCCGAGGCGTTCCTCAGCAGCGCGTGGATGACCCTGCGCCGCTTGCTGATCTCCCGGAACAGCTTGTCGCCGTCCTTCACCAGGGTGGTGAAGTCCTCGGCGCGGTCGGCCAGCACGCCGCTGACACCACTGGCGTTCTCCAGCAGCTCGCGCAGTTCGGCGTCGCGGGACGCCACGGTCCTGGAGATCTTCGACAGGCCCTTGATGGACGCCCTGACCTCGGCCGGGGAGTCCTCGAAGGTGGCGGAGACGGTGTCCAGGGCGTCGGCCAGCCGCTCGGTGTCGACCTCCTCGGTGGTGGTGGTCAGATCGCTGAACGCCTCCACCACGTCGTAGGCAGGCACGGTGCGGTCCAGCGGGATCTCGCTGCCCGGCTCCAGCCTGCCGGGCCCGGCGGGCTCCAGCGCGAGGTACTTGGCGCCCAGGATCGTCTTGACGCGGATGGAGGCGCCGGTGCGGTCTCCCAGCTCCGGCCCGTCCTCGACCCGGAAGGAGACCTTGACGTGGTCGCCGTCGAGCTCGACGGCGTCGACCTTCCCGGCCTTGACGCCCGCGATGCGCACCTCGGCGCCCGGCCTGAGGCCGCCGGCCTCGGAGAAGGCCGCGCTGTACCGCTCGCCGCCGCCGATCAGCGGCAGGTCGTCCGCGTTGAACGCCGCGCCGACCAGCAGCGCGATCACGGTGAGGCCGACGGCCCCGACCGTCAGCGGGTTGCGTTCCCGGAAGGGGATCACGGCCGGCACCTCCCCTGCTCGACGCGGAACCGGGGCGTGACCGCCTCCGCGGTCCCGGGCAGGACGATCCGGCCGTCGAAGTCGCACAGGTAGAAGTTGAACCAGGAGCCGTAGGTGGCGGTGGCGGTCAGCTTGTCGAGTTTGTTCGGAAGTCGCTTCAGGACGCCCTCCACGGTCTTCTCGTTCTCCTTGAGCGTGCCGGCGAGTTCGCCGAGCTCGGCGACGTCGGTGCGCAGCGGCGGGCGGCTCTCGTCGATCAGGCCGGCGGTGGCCGCGGTGAGGTCGTTGATGCCCGTCAGCGAGTCCCCGATCGCCTTCCGGTCGCCGGACAGGCCCGAGACCACCCGCCGCAGCTGGACGAGGAGGCCGGAGAAGCGGGTGCTGCGCTCGTCCAGCGTGTCCAGCACGGAGTTGAGGTTGTCGATCACCGAGCCGATCAGCTCGTCGCGGTCGGCGAGGGTGGTGGTGAGCGAGGCGGTGTGGGCCAGCAGGCTGCGCACCGTGCCGCCCTCGCCCTGGAAGGTCCTGATGATCTCGGTCGCCAGCTTGTTGACGTCCTCGGGGCTCAGCGCGGCGAACAGCGGCTTGAAGCCGTTGAGCAGCACGTTGAGGTCGAGCGCGGGCTGGGTCCGCTTCAGGGGGATGAGCCCGCCGGGAGGGAGCCGCCTGCCGTCGCCGGCGCCCTCCGTCAGCGCGATGTACCGCTGCCCGACGAGGTTGCGGTAGCGGATGACTGCGCGGGTGCTGGTGAGCAGCGGCCGGTCGCGGGAGACGGTGAAGACGACCTCGGCCAGGGTGCGCGGCCCCTTGCCGTTCCCGCCGTCCTTGCCTTTCCCGCCGTTCTCACCGTCCTTGCCGCCCTCGCCCTCCTCGCGGCCCCCGCCGTCCCCGGCGCCCTCCTGCCGGATCCTGATGGACTCAACCTCGCCCACCCGGACTCCGGCCACCCTGATGTCGTCGCCCTCCTCCAGGCTGGTGACGTCGCTGAACACCGCCCGGTAGGTGTCCTCGGGGGTGAAGGAGATGGTGACGATGGTCGCCGCCAGCACTGTGGTCGCCAGTACGGTCACCACCGTGAAGAGGCCGAACTTCACCAGCGGCGCCGTGACGCTCCTGGAGTTCACGCGACGCTCACCTCCGTTCCGCGGGCCATCGGGCCGAAGAGCAGGGTCGTGACGGCGGGCACCTCGTCGGCGGGCACGCCCATGACCGGGGCCACCAGGGCGCCGAGCACCCGCTGTTCGGGGCCGGTGGCGGACACCCGGCCCGGGGCCCCGCCCCGGCCGGAGGAGGCCGCGCCCGCGTGGCGGGCGTCCGAGGTGCCGTCCTCGAACCGGCGCTGGGGGGCGGGTACGGGCGGGGCGGGCATGCCCGCGCAGTGCGGGCCGCGGCGGTCCTCGTAGCGGGGCTCCTCGCCGGGGCGGTAGCCGGGCCGGACGGGGACGACCTCCAGCGTGATGTGCATCCGCCCGCCCTCGAAGGCCTTCTCCAGCCGCTTGTCCTGCTCCACCAGGCCCTCCAGCAGGCACGGGTACTCGGGGGAGTAGCGGGCGAGCAGGGCCAGGGTCGGACGGGAGACGCGGCCCAGGGTGACGATGCGGTCGCCGTTGTCGTCCAGGAAGGCGCGGCCGGTGCCGGCGGCGGTGGTGGTCCCGGTGAGGAACGACGCCAGGGTCTCGCGCTCCTCGACCAGCGTGCGGCTGGTGGTGAGGGCGTTGCGCAGCACCCTCATCAGGTCGGGCGCGGCGTCCCCGTAGATCTCGGCCACGTCGGCGAAGCGGGAGATGTCCTCCTGGAGCGAGGGCAGGTGCGGGTTGAGGCGGCGCAGGTAGCCCTCCAGGCGGACGAGGTTGTCGCCGATCTCCTCGCCGCGCCCCTCCAGGGCGGTGGCGAAGGCCGACAGGGTGGCGTTGAGCCGGCCGGGCTCGACGGTGCGCAGCAGCGGCAGCAGGTCGTCCATCAGCCGCTGGAGCTCGATGCCGACCCTGGTGCGGTCCTGGGTGATGACGTCTCCGGCGCGGATGGGCCTCCCGGAGGGGTTCCCGGGGACGACGAGGTCGACGTACTTCTCGCCGAACAGCGTCTTGGGCAGCAGGCGCGCGTGGACGTCGGAGGGGATCAGGGAGGTGTGCTCCGGCTTGAGCGCGAGTTCGAGGGTCGCCTTCTCGCCGTCGGCCCGCACCTCGCGGACCTCGCCGACGATCAGTCCCCGCAGCTTGACGTCGGCGCGCTCGCGCAGCTGGTTGCCGAGGGCGTCGGCCTCCAGCGTGACGGGGACCACCGGGGTGAACGCCTGCCGGTACACCGCGACGGTCAGCGAGAGCAGCAGCGCGAGCACGGCGGTGAAGGCCAGTCCGTACAGCCGCAGCCGGGCGGCCGGTGTGGTGTTCGGCATCGGCTACCCCGCTATCCGCACGGTCGTGCTGGCGCCCCAGATCGCCAGGCTCAGGAAGAAGTCCAGGACGTTGACGGCGACGATGGAGGTGCGCACCCCGCGGCCGACGGCGATGCCCACGCCCGCCGGGCCGCCCGTGGCGTGGTAGCCGTAGTAGCAGTGGACGAGGATGACCACGACGGCGAAGACGATCACCTTGCCGAACGACCACAGCACGTCGACCGGCGGCAGGTACTGCTGGAAGTAGTGGTCGTAGGTGCCGGTGGACTGCCCGTGGTAGACGGTGGTGATGGTCCGGGCGGCGAGGTAGGAGGAGAGCAGCCCGATCACGTACAGCGGGATCACCGCGACGAACCCGGCGATCATGCGGGTGGTGACCAGGAACGGCAGCGAGGGGACGCCCATCACCTCCAGCGCGTCGACCTCCTCGCTGATCCGCATGGCGCCGAGCTGGGCGGTGAAGCCGGCCCCGACGGTCGCGGACAGGGTGAGCCCGGCCACCAGCGGCGCGATCTCGCGGGTGTTGAAGTAGGCGGAGAGGAACGCCACGAAGTTGGAGGTGCCGAGCTGGTTGAGCGCGGCGTACCCCTGGAGGCCGACCTCGGTGCCGGTGAAGAAGGAGAGGAAGGCGATGACGCCGACGGTGCCGCCGACGACCGCCAGCGCGCCCCGGCCGAAGCTCACCTCGGCCAGCAGGCGCAGCACCTCCTTCTTGTGGCGCCGCAGGGTGCGTCCGGTCCAGGCCAGGGAGCGCCCGTAGAAGGCCACCTGGGTCCCCATCTCCTCCAGGGAGCGGGCAGGTGGGCCGAGGAAGCGTTTCACCGCTCCCGCCGTTGCGGGCCGCGCCGTCCACGCCGTCCGCGCCGTCCGCGGCTGTTCCGGCGGCTGTTCCGAGGGCCGTTCCGCAGCCTGTCCGGGCGTCCGCTCCGGCGGCGGTCCCGACGGCGGTCTCGATGGCTGTGCCACTGTCGTCTCCCTATCCCCGCTGCGGGACGATCTGGAAGTACGCCGCGGTCATCACGAAGTTGGTCACGAAGAGCAACATGAAGGTGATGACCACCGCCTGGTTGACCGCGTCGCCCACGCCCTTGGGCCCGCCCTTGGCGTTCAGGCCCTTGTGGGCGGCGACGATCGCGGCGATGGCCCCGAAGACCAGTGCCTTCAGCTCGGCCGCCCACAGGTCGGGGAGCTGGGCGAGGGTGGTGAAGGAGGCCAGATAGGCGCCGGGGGTGCCGTCCTGGAGGATCACGTTGAAGAAGTAGCCGCCGCAGACCCCGACCACCGAGACCAGCCCGTTGAGCAGGGCGGCGACCAGCATCGTCGCCAGCACCCGGGGCACCACCAGGCGGTGGACCGGGTCGATGCCGAGGACCTCCATGGCGTCGATCTCCTCGCGGATCCTGCGGGACCCGAGGTCGGCGCAGATCGCGGTGCCGCCCGCCCCGGCGATGAGCAGCGCGGTGACGATCGGCGACGCCTCCCGCAGCACCGCGAGCACCGAGGCGGCCCCGGCGAAGGACTCGGCGCCCAACTGCCGCGTCAGGCTGCCGATCTGCAGCGCGATCACGGCTCCGAAGGGGATGGAGACCAGGGCGGCGGGCAGGATCGTGACACTGGCGACGAACCACGCCTGCTGGATGAACTCCCGCCACTGGAAGGGGCGCCGGGGCAGGGTGCGCAGGACGTCCAGGGCCAGGGCGAACAGGGCGCCCGAGTGCCGCAGCCCCTGGGCGGGCGAGAAGCTCACGCGCCCTTCACCCCCTCCCGCTGCCACAGCTCCGCCTCGCGCTCGGCGATCGCCTCCCAGCGGGGCGGCCGGACGATGCCGGGGCTGGGCAGCAGCCGCGGGGCCACGCCCTCGCCCGAGGCGCCCTTGCCGCCGCGCGGCCCGCGGTGCTCACCGGCGTCGAGCTCGGCCAGCTCCTGCTCGACCTGGGCCGCGTCCTTCTCCTCGGCCATGCCGATCGGGCCCTGCATCCGGCCGTGGAGGAACTGCTTGACCACCGGTTCGCCGCTGGCCAGCAGGGTGTCGCGGGGCCCGAACATCACCAGTTCGCGCCGGAACAGCAGCCCGATGTTGTCCGGCACCTGCCGGGCGGAGGCGATGTCGTGGGTGACGATCAGGAACGTCGCGCCGGTCTGCGCGTTCAGGTCCACGATGAGCTGGTTCAGATAGGCCACGCGCACCGGGTCGAGGCCGGAGTCGGGCTCGTCGAACAGGATGATCTCCGGTTCCAGGACGAGCGCCCGGGCCAGGCCCGCCCGCTTGCGCATGCCGCCGGAGATCTCCCCGGGCAGCTTCTCCTCGGCGCCGATCAGGCCGACCATGTCCATCTTCTCCAGGACGATCCGCCTGATCTCGCTCTCCGGCCTGCGGGTGTGCTCCCGCAGCGGGAAGGCGATGTTGTCGTACAGGCTCATCGAGCCGAACAGCGCGCCGTCCTGGAAGAGGACGCCGAACAGCTTGCGCACCTCGTACAGTTCGCGCTCGCGGAGCCGGGTGACGTCCCTGCCCTCGATCGTGATCGAGCCGCGGTCCGGCCGCAGCAGGCCGACGAGGGTCTTGAGGAAGACCGACTTGCCCGTGCCCGAGGGACCGAGCATCACCGAGATCTCACCGGCCGGCAGTGTCAGGGACACGTCCTGCCAGATGACCTGTCTGCCGAAGGACTTGGTCAGCCCTTCGACACGGATCTCGACACCCATCCGTTCCGCCCTCCAGCCGTGGAGCAGGTGCGTACACCCGCTCTACGGGGAGGGCCGGGACGTCCGTCGCCGAAGGCGCGGAGTTTTTCGTTCCCCGGCCCCGTGGCGCCGGGTCCGGTCAGGGGAGGGCGCCGGCCGGGCCCTCGGCCGGATCCGCGGTGAGGCTCCCGACCGCCTCCCCGGCCGCGTCCCCGGCCGCGTCCCCGACGCCCCGGACCTCCTCGACGGTCCCGGACAGCTCGTCGGGGACGACGGAGCCGCCGGCCGCCGCGTCCGGACCGCCGAGGCCGCCGCCGGGCAGGGACGGGGCATCCGGCCGGGGGAGGGCGCCGGGCTCCAGCCCCGGAAGCCCGCCGGCCTCCGGCACGCCGGTCCCCTCCGGCAGCCCGGGCAGCTCCGGCAGGCGCGGCGGTTCCGGGAGCACCGGCGCACCGCTCGCGGTGGACTCCGGCTCCTCCCCGCGGCCGCTCTCCGCTGCCCGCTCCACCGTGTGCCGCGCCCCTTCGGGGACGGGACGGCCGGGGGCCGCGGGCCGGTCCGGCCCGTCGTCCGCCGCGGGCCGCTCGGCGGCCGGGGCGGCGCCGGCCCGGGGAGGGAGACGGTCCTGCGGCCGCTCCGAGGCGGGCAGCGCGAGGCCCAGGACGGCCACCACGGTCGCCGTGGACACCGCCCCCGCCGTCTGGAGACCTCCCGTGACGGGCGCCTTGCCCCGGCCGAGCAGCCACGCGGTGAGGGCCAGCGTCCCCGCGAGCGAGGCGCGCATCGTGCGCCGGGCCCGGGCCAGCAGCGACTCCACCGTCCGGTAGCTCAGGCCCATCTTCCGGGCGACCTGCCCGACGTCCAGGTCCTCGGCCTTCAGCCACAGGGCCTCCGCCTGGCGCGGCGGCAGCTCCACGCTGCGCGTCGCCACCCAGGAGGCCTCCGCACGGTCGCACACCACGTCCTCGACCGGCGGCGCGCCGGGGGCCGCGAGCGTGGAGCGGCTGCCCACCTCGGCCTCGCGGCTGATCTGCCGGTGCCGGTCGACGCACAGCCGCACGGTCACCGTCGTCAGCCACGCGCCCAGGCGCTCGTCCTCCACCTGCGGGTTCTCCCAGGCCCTCAGCAGCGCCTCGTGGACCGCGTCCTCGGCGTCCTCCAGGCTGGGGGAGCGCCGCCGCGCCACCCTCAGCAACTGCTCGCGGTGGCTCCACAGGAGCTGCCACCGCTCCTCCGGATCGCCACCGGGACGCGCCGGCCGGCTGTCTCGCGCCATACGCTTCCTCCGCACCATCGGGACCGAACCGCCGGGAACACGGAACGTGCCTGCTGAGGAGGCCGACCGTCCTCCCAGCCGACATTACCGTCCGGTACTCGCGGTGGGGAGGGGGCTGCGCCCGCCGGATCGGACGCGGCTGCGGTGTCCGGCGGTGTCCGGAGGCGTCCGGCGGTGTCCGGCGGTGTCCGGCGGAGCCGGCCGGAAGGCCCGGACTCCCGGCGGCTACCGCGGACTTTCACGGAGAGGATGGAAACCGACCATGAGCGGATCACCGGCCCGGGGACCTGCCCAGGGGCCTGCCCGGGAACCGGCGGAGGCCGGAGCCGGGACGGGGACGGGGACGGACGGGAGGCTGCTGCGGCGGCTGGGCACCGGCGACGCGGTGGTGATCGGCCTGGGGTCGATGATCGGCGCGGGCGTCTTCGCGGCCTTCGCCCCGGCGGCCCGGGCGGCCGGGGCCGGCCTGCTGCTCGGCCTGGCCCTGGCGGCGGTGGTCGCGTACTGCAACGCGACCTCCTCGGCCCGGCTGGCCGCCCGCTACCCGGCCTCCGGCGGCACCTACGTCTACGGCCGCGAGCGGCTGGGCCCCTTCTGGGGCCATCTGGCCGGCTGGGGCTTCGTGGTCGGCAAGACCGCCTCGTGCGCGGCGATGGCCCTGACGGTGGGTCTGTACGTGTGGCCCGAACAGGCGCACGCGGTCGCGGTCGCGGCGGTGGTGGCGCTGGTGGCGGTGAACTGCGCGGGCGTCCAGAAGACCGCCTGGCTGACCCGCGCGATCGTGACGACCGTCCTGGCGGTGCTGGCCGCCGTCGTGGTCGTCTGCCTGACCTCCGGCGAGGCGGACGCCGCACGGCTGGCCTTCTGGTCCCCGCCGTCCGGGGCGGACACGTCCGGGGACGTCTCGCCCGGCGGTGTGCTCCAGGCGGCGGGTCTGCTGTTCTTCGCCTTCGCCGGATACGCGCGCATCGCCACCCTCGGCGAGGAGGTGCGCGACCCGGCCCGCACCATCCCCCGGGCGATCCCCCTGGCGCTGGGCATCACCCTGGTCGTCTACACCGCCGTCGCGGTCGCGCTGCTCGGCGTGCTGGGCGGCGACGCGCTGGGCCGGGCGACCGCGCCGCTGGCCGACGCGGTGCGCGCGGCGGGCGCACCGGAGC
>NZ_JBKJFM010000158.1:0-13341 GCF_046614825.1 Streptomyces nanhaiensis | reverse complement strand
CGGCCCCGGCCGGGCGTCACCCCTCGCCGTCCCGCGCCGCACCCCCCGAGGGGACCCGTGCCGCGCCCCGTGCCGCGCCCCAGGGGCGCGGCGCGTGGGCGGCGACGGCGAGACCGGCCGCCACCAGCACCACGTTCTTGAGCACGTACTGCCCGGCCATGGTGGGGAAGGCCGGACTCCCGTCCCACATCTCGGCGGGCAGGACGGCCAGGGCCGTGAACGTCCCGGCCATGTGGACGAAGAAGGCCAGCAGCGTCAGCCGCAGCAGCAGCCCGGTGACCAGGCCGGCCCCGATCAGCATCTCCGCCGCCGCCAGCAGCGGCCGGGACAGGTCCACCGGTAAACGGCCGGAGGTCAGCTCGCTCATCACCCGGACGGCCATGTCCTCGGCGGGGCTGGCGCCCGGCATGAGCTTGAGCGTCCCGAACCACAGGAACAGCAGCCCGACGGAGACCCTCAGCACCGTGAAGCTGTGCCGCCGGTACAGGGCGGCCAGGGCGGGCAGGGATGCCAGGGCGCGCGGACCGCGCGGGAGGCGGACGTCCGGGTGGCCGAGCCCGCTCGCTGCCGCTGCCGCCGCCCTCCCCGGCCCGGTGGACCGGGGACTCTCGCGGTGGGCCTCCTCGTGCGAGGGGGGACGCAGGTCGGAACTCATGTGTGCCTCCGTGGGGGGATGGGCGGCGACCGATCGTGGGAGCGCTCCCACGCGCCGTTGCGCGGACTGTACGGTCGTGCTCGGACACCTGGCAAGACGCCCCGCGCGGCGGTTTTCGGTCTTTCGGCGGTGCTCTCCGCCGATCCACGGGCCCCGCCGGACCCGGTTCCACCGGGGCCGGACCCCGGCGGCGCTCAGCTCCGGGGGCGGGGGAAGAGGGCGGGTGAGGCCTGGGTGAGACTGGCGCCGGTGTGCGCGTCGCGGCGCACCGGCTCGGGGCCGTACCAGTCCAGGCACATCACGGTCGCGTCGTCCTTCAGCTCACCCCTGTTGGCGTCGAGGGCCGCCATGGTCAGGATCTGGGTGGCCTCGCGCGGATGGAGTTCCTGGGTGTCCTTGAGCAGCGCGGGCAGATCGACGTGCCGGGAGCGGCGGTCCAGCATCCCGTCGGTGAGGATGACCAGCCGGTCGCCCGGCCTGAGCTCCATCTCCTGCACCTCGTACAGGCGCTGCGGCTGGACCCCGAAGGGCAGGTTGACCCTCAGCCCGACCTCCTCCACCCTGCCGTCCCGCAGCCGCAGGGGCCAGGGGTGGCCCGCGTTGACGAGCGCGACCCGGCCGTCGCGCAGGCACACCCGCAGCAGCAGCCCCGTCGCCATGGCGCCGCCGCTGTGGTCGACCATGGCCTGATGGGCCCGCCTCGCCTGCTCGGCCAGGTCGCAGCCCGCGCGGCGCGCGCCCCGCAGGGCGCCGACCAGCAGGGTGGCGAGCATGGCGGCGTTCACCTCGTGGCCCATGGCGTCGGTGACGGACAGGTGCAGGGTGTCGCGGTCCAGGGCGTAGTCGAAGGTGTCGCCGCCGACGTTGCCCGCCGGCTCCAGGGCCCCGGCCACCGCGAACTGCGCGGCCTCGCACGACAGCGACGAGGGCAGCAGGTTGTGCTGGATCTCGGCGGCCAGACTGAGCGGGGCCGTCCGCTGCCCCCACTGGTAGAGGTCGGTGAAGCGCTGGTTGGCGATGACGATGTAGGCCAGCGTGTGGGCGGCCCGGCTGATCTCCCGCAGTGTTCTGCGGTCCGGATCCGCCGGGACGCGCACCTCCAGCAGGCCGATGGAATCCCCGCGGTTGGTGACCGGGGCGATCACCCGCTGCCCGCCGTCGCCGTCGACGGCCTCCGCCAGCCGCAGCCGCTGGGTGCGGATCACGTCGCCGTAGACGGTTCCGAACAGCGGAATGGTCTCCGTGCTCTCACCCGTCCCCATCTCGCCCGCCGTGCTCATCCGCACCACCGACTGCCGTGCCAGGTCGGTGATGAGGAACGACACCGAGGTCGCGCCGAAGCGCCGCTTGAGTTCCCGGGCCACCACGTCGACGGACTCCACCGGCGACGCCGCCTCCGCCGCCGCGAGGATCCCCGTGTGGGTGCCCCGTTCGGTGTCGTACTCGACCGTCATCGTCAACTCCCCTCGCCGGAACACGCTCGTTCCGGGCCGTCGTCGGCACGCTCCGGACCTCCACCCCGGATGCCGCGCCCCTCATGGTCCGCTGCCGTATCTCCTGTGGTCCGTATGCCCCGGCTTTCCGTTTCAGTGCGCGCGGCTGTGCCGGGCGGTGCTCCGGCGGTGCTCCGGCGGTGCCCGTACGGCTCCCGTACGGCCGCCGCCGGAGCGCCCGGAAGAGCCCGGAAACGCGTTCCTCCGGCCCGGGGCGGGACCCCCTCCTCCGGACCTGGTCCGGGAGAACGAGCCGATCACCGCCCTACGACAGGCGCCAGTGTCAGAGACGGGCCTTACTCTGAGGCGCATGACCGCACTCGACGACGAGCTCGACGGTTCCCTGGACGGGGACCTCGGCGCAGTGGCCCCCATCACCCCCGTTCTCACCCCGGTGCCCGCGCCGGAGGCGGACGGCGGAGTGCTCGGCCGCACCTACCGGGCGCTGACCCTGGGCATCGTCTCCGTCGTCCTCCTCATCGCCTTCGAGGCGACGGCCGTCGGCACGGCCATGCCCGTCGCCGCCGACCGGCTCGACGGGGTGTCGCTGTACGCCTTCGCCTTCTCCGCGTACTTCACCACCAGCCTGCTGGGCATGGTCGCCGCCGGCCAGTGGTGCGACCGCAGCGGGCCGCTGGCGTCGCTGGCCGCCGGGATCGGGGCCTTCGCCGTCGGGCTGCTGCTGTCGGGCACGGCGGCGCAGATGTGGGTCTTCGTCCTCGGCCGGGCGGTGCAGGGCATCGGCGGCGGGCTGGTGATCGTCGCGCTCTACGTCACCGTCGGCCGCGCCTACCCCGAGCGGCTGCGGCCCACGGTGATGGCCGCCTTCGCGGCCTCCTGGGTGATCCCGGCCGTCGTCGGACCGCTGATCGCCGGCACGGTCACCGAACAGCTCGGCTGGCGCTGGGTGTTCCTGGGCATCCCCGCCCTGGTCGTCCTGCCCATCGCGGTCATGCTCCCGCCACTGAGGCGGGCCGCCGCCGGGCCGCCGCCCGGCGGGGCCGGGCCGCTGGACCGCCGGCTGATGCGGCTTGCGGTGGCGGTGTCGCTGGGGGCCGGGCTGCTCCAGTACGCCGGCCAGGACCTGCGCTGGGTCTCCCTGGTCCCGGCCGCTGCCGGCGCGGCCCTGATGGTCCCGGCCGCGCTCGGGCTGCTGCCGCGCGGCACCTTCCGCGCCGCGCGCGGGCTGCCGACGGTGGTGCTGATGCGCGGCATCGCGGCGGGGTCGTTCATCGTCGCGGAGAGCTTCGTGCCGCTGATGCTGGTGAGCCAGCGCGGGCTGTCGGTGACGATGGCCGGCCTCTCCCTCGCGGCGGGCGGCGCTACCTGGGCGCTGGGGTCGTTCCTCCAGTCCCGGCCGTTCGCCGAGGCGCACCGGGAGCGGCTGGTGCGGTACTGCATGGTGCTGGTGACGGCGGGCATCGCGGCCACGCCGCTGGTGCTGCTGGAGTCCGTGCCGGTGTGGACGGCGGCGGTCGCGCAGGCGGTGGGCTGCTTCGGGATGGGCGTGGTGATCTCGTCCACGAGCGTGCTGCTGCTGAAGCTGTCCAAGCCGGAGGAGGCGGGCGCCAACTCCGCGGCCCTCCAGCTGAGCGACGGGCTGTCCAACATCGTGCTCCTCGCCGCCTGCGGCGCGCTCTTCGCCGGTCTGGGCGGCGGCGCTGTTTCGGTGGGACACGGCGCGGGGGAGGCGGCGAGCGCCGCCTCGGCCTCCCACCCGCTGGCGTTCGTGGCGGTCTACCTACCGGCGGCGGCGGTCGCCCTGGCGGGCGCCCTGGTGGCGGGGCGGATGCGGGCGGAGAAGTGAAACCGCGTGCGCACGGAGCCGGTCCGCCCATAGCGCTGGGCCATGGAGACGAACCGTGACACGGCAGGACGCCCCCGGCCCTCCGCCGGGCCTGACGAGCGCGCCTCCCGCGAGAAGGCGGTGCGCGAGACGGCCGGACGTGAGGCCGCGAGGTGGCGCGAACTCCTGGAGCGGCTGAAGTGAGCGTCTTCCACCTCACCTCCGACGAGGTCCTGACCGTCACCGAATACGCCTGCGACGACATGCGGGTGGCCGTACGCGACATCGGCCTGCTGGAATCGGCGGCGCACCGCCCCTCGGCCTCGGCGTTCGGCGAGGAGGTGTACCCGGACGTGTTCGGCAAGGCCGGAGCCCTTCTCCAGGCGCCGGCGATCAACCACCCGTTCGTCGACGGCAACAAGCGGACGGCATGGCTGTCATGCGTGACGTTCCTGGCGCTCAACGGTGAGCGGCTGCGTCCCGACATCGACGCCGCCGAGGAGCTGGTGATCGCGGTGGCGACCGGGGAACTGGACGACGCCCGGCTGATCGGCGAACGTCTGCGCCTGCTGCGGGACACCGGCGGTCCGCACTTCGGCGTGTGACGTGGATCGCACCCCGTCCCGCCGTCCGGGATGTCACCCGGATGGCGGGACGGGCGCCCCGGTAGTCTGACGCGGTTGCCGATCGCCGACCCAGTTCAGCGGAGACCGTGACTACCACGACCACGTCCCACCACCTCTCGCCCGCGTTCCCCGGCCGCGCCCCCTGGGGCACGGCCGGCAAGCTGCGAGCCTGGCAGCAGGCCGCGATGGACCTGTACATCGAGAAGCAGCCGCGGGACTTCCTCGCCGTCGCGACACCGGGCGCGGGAAAGACGACCTTCGCCCTCACCCTGGCCTCCTGGCTGCTGCACCACCACGTCGTGCAGCAGGTGACCGTCGTCGCGCCGACCGAGCACCTGAAGAAGCAGTGGGCCGAGGCGGCGGCGAGAGTGGGCATCAAGCTGGACCCGGAGTACAGCGCGGGCCCGCTGGGCCGCGAGTACCACGGTGTGGCGGTGACCTACGCCGGCGTCGGCGTGCGCCCGATGCTGCACCGCAACCGCTGCGAGCAGCGCAAGACGCTGGTCATCCTGGACGAGATCCACCACGCCGGAGACACCCGCTCCTGGGGCGAGGCGTGCTTCGAGGCGTTCGAGCCCGCCACCCGCCGCCTGGCCCTGACCGGTACGCCCTTCCGCTCGGACACCAATCCCATCCCGTTCGTCACCTACGCCGAGGACGGCGAGGGGATCCGCCGCTCGGTGGCCGACTACACCTACGGCTACGGCAAGGCGCTGTCCGACGGCGTCGTGCGCCCGGTGATCTTCCTGTCCTACAGCGGCAACATGCGCTGGCGCAGCAAGGCGGGCGACGAGCTGGAGGCCAGACTCGGCGAGCCGATGACCAAGGACGCCATCTCCCAGGCGTGGCGCACCGCGCTCGACCCGCGCGGCGACTGGATGCCCAGCGTGCTGCGCGCGGCGGACACCCGGCTGACGGAGGTCCGCAAGGCGATCCCGGACGCGGGCGGGCTCGTGATCGCAGCCGACCAGGACTCGGCGCGCGCCTACGCCAAGCTGATCCGCGAGATCACCGGCGGCGCCGCGACCGTCGTACTGTCCGACGACGCCGGGGCGTCCAAGCGGATCGAGGAGTTCAGCCAGAGCGACGACCGCTGGATGGTGGCGGTGCGCATGGTGTCCGAAGGCGTGGACGTGCCGCGCCTGGCGGTCGGGGTGTACGCCACGACCATCTCCACGCCGCTGTTCTTCGCCCAGGCCGTCGGCCGTTTCGTGCGTTCCCGGCGGAGGGGCGAGACCGCCTCGGTCTTCCTGCCCACCATCCCCATGCTGCTGGGCTTCGCGCACGAGATGGAGGTCGAGCGCGACCACGTACTGGACAAGCCCAAGAAGGGCGGGGAAGACGCCGAGGACGCAGATCCGTACGCGGAGGAGGCCGACCTCCTGAAGGAGGCCGAGAGGCAGCAGGACGAGGACACCGGCGAGCAGGACCAACTGCCCTTCGAGGCACTGGAGTCGGACGCGGTCTTCGACCGGGTGATGTACGACGGCGCCGAGTTCGGCATGCAGGCCCATCCCGGCAGCGAGGAGGAGCAGGACTACCTGGGCATCCCCGGGCTGCTGGAGCCGGACCAGGTGCAGCTGCTGCTCCAGAAGCGGCAGGCTCGGCAGATCGCGCACAGCCGCCGCAAGCCGGACGCCGAGGCCGATCTGCTGGAGACGCCCGCCGAGAGGCGTCCGGTGGTCACGCACAAGGAGATGCTGGAGATGCGCCGGCAGCTCAACTCGCTGGTCGGCGCGTACTCGCACCAGAGCGGCAAGCCGCACGGCGTGATCCACACCGAGCTGCGCCGGGTCTGCGGCGGCCCGCCCACCGCCGAGGCGACGGCCGGGCAGCTCCAGCAGCGGATCGCCAAGGTGCGCGAATGGGCCACCCGGATGCGGTGACGCGGGCGGGACGCGGACGAGGGCAGGGGCGGGGGCAGTGGCGCGGAGGGCGCGGACTCGGCAGGGTCCGCGCCCTCCGCGCACCCTCTACCGTCCGGTAGGCGCGATGAGCGCCATTGTGTGCATCTGTGCGTTCCGCGTACGCGTGTGGGAGCGTATCCACGGCCCGAGCCGGACCGCTGTGACCTGCTGCTGTACGCAATGCGGATAAACCATGCCAGCGGCGCCCGGATTCTGGACAGAGTCTTCCGGACGGCGGGCGGGATCGCTAGGTTTCGCGTCACGCACACGCCCCGTGGCAGCGTCGCCTCGGAGCGCAGCCGGTGCGGCCCGCCAAGCGACCGGCGGCTCGCCGGGAACAGCACGCGCGTCCGCCGACGGGACCGGCGGCGCACCTCCCGGAGCGGAGTCGCCGGCACACAACGGAGGAGGGGGCGTCGTGACCGCGGAGACATCTCAGACGCTCGACCGGGGACTGCGCGTCCTCAAACTGCTCGCCGACACCGACCACGGCCTGACCGTCACCGAGCTGTCCAGCAAGCTCGGGGTCAACCGGACGGTCGTCTACCGACTGCTGGCCACGCTGGAGCAGCACTCCCTGGTGCGCCGGGACCTGGGCGGCCGGGCCCGTGTCGGGCTCGGGGTGCTGCGGCTGGGTCGGCAGGTCCATCCGCTGGTGCGCGAGGCGGCCCTTCCGGCGCTGCGGGCGCTGGCCGAGGACGTGGGCGCCACCGCGCACCTGACGCTGGTCGACGGCAACGAGGCCCTGGCCGTCGCGGTCGTCGAGCCGACCTGGACGGACTACCACGTCGCGTACCGCACCGGCTTCCGCCATCCGCTCGACAAGGGCGCGGCCGGGCGCGCGATCCTCGCCGGGCGCCGCCCGGACCGGGACCTGGAGGACGGCTACGTCCTCACCCACGGCGAGCTGGAGGCCGGCGCCTGCGGCGCCGCCGCCCCGCTGCTGGGCGTCAACGGCATCGAGGGCAGCGTCGGCGTGGTGATGCTGTCGGAGTCGGTGCCGCAGAAGGTGGGGCCCCGTGTGGTGCAGGCGGCGCAGGAGGTCGCCGACTTCCTCCGCTAGCGGAGGGACCGGGCGGACCGGACCACCGGACCGGTCCCGGGGCGCCCGGCCCGGTCCGGCTCCGCACGCAGGGCGGCGGTGAACTAGATTCACCCCCATGCCGGCTCTGTCCTCCCGTACCCAGGCCCTCGCGATCTGCGGGACGCTCGTCGCGGCGCTGCTCGCGGTCGCCGCGCTCGTCCCGCTGCCGTTCTCGGTCGCCCAGCCCGGGGTCACCGCGGACGTCCTGGGCGAGTACCGGGGCAGGCAGGTCATCACCGTCGAAGGGGCCGGTGACCCCGGTGGCGGCGACGGCGGGGCGCAGCGGTCGCGGGGGCGGCTGCTGGCGACCACCATCGCGGCGACGACGCCGGACACGGCCGTCCGGCTGGCCGACGTGGTGGACGCCTGGTTCGACACCGAGCGCGCCGTGATGCCGCGCGACTCGGTCTACCCGGTCGGCGACGACCCCGAGGAGATCGAGGAGCACACCACCGCCCAGATGGAGGAGTCGCAGACGGAGGCGGTGACGGCCGCGCTGCGCCGGCTGGGCATGTCCGAGGACGACGTGGAGGTGGAGCTGCGGCTCGCGGACGTCGGCGGCCCCAGCGCCGGGCTGGTGTTCGCCCTCGGAGTCGTCGACGAGATCGACGACGGGGACCTCACCGGCGGTCGTACGATCGCCGGCACCGGCACCATCACCGCACGCGGCGAGGTCGGGCCGGTCGGCGGCGTCCCGCTCAAGACCCAGGCGGCCGCGCGCGACGGCGCCACCGTCTTCCTGGTGCCCGAGGCGGAGTGCGACGACGCGCGGGCCGAACTCCCCGAGGGCCTGCGCCTGGTGCCCGTCACCACCCTGGAGGGCGCGCTGGCCGCGCTCAGGGCGCTGCGGGACGGCGGCCGCGTACCGAGCTGCTGAACCCGGGACAGACGGGGGACCCTTGCGCCCCGGCGGTGCGGAAACCCTGCGGCGGGCGGTTCTGACCTGCGGCGATACCGCCCGAACCGGGACGTGCGGCCCCGTGTGTGGGGGGCCGCGGTGACGGTGTGCGGAGCCGGCGTGGAGATTCCCCCGGCAATCTTGTCTTGTACTCGTCAGTAAGTGACCCTCCTCACGGCGGGAGCGCGGAGTACGGCCCGCCGGTCTGCGGTTCCGCGCAGACCTTTCCCGACGACGAGGAGGATCCGCGTGAAGGCAGCGAAGAGAACGGCCCGGAGCCGTACCGGGGTGGGCCTGGCCGCGGCCGTGGTCGCCGCGGCGCTCGGGCTCGGCTCCGCGGCGCCGGCGGGCGCGGCGCAGCCGTCCCAGCGGGAGGCCGGCTACATCGTCATACTCAAGGGCGCGCCGGGCGCCCTGACCACGACGTCCGCGAAGGAGCGGAACGAGGACCTGGCCGAGCGCTACGGAGCCGCGCTCGGCCGCACCTTCACCGCAGTGCTCAACGGGTTCTCGGCCCGTATGACCCCCGCCGAGGCCGCGCGCCTGGCGGACGACCCCTCCGTCGCCTCCGTGGCCCCGGACCGCAAGGTGACCATCTCCTCCGCCCAGCCCTCCCCGCCCTCCTGGGGGCTGGACCGCATCGACCAGCCCGACCTGCCGCTGGACGACGTCTACGACCACCCGGACGCGGCCGGCCGCGGGGTCACCGCGTACGTCATCGACACCGGCGTCCGCATCAGCCACCAGGACTTCGGCGGGCGCGCCTCCCACGGCTACGACGCCGTCGACGGCGACACGACCGCGGACGACGGCCACGGACACGGCACCCATGTGGCGGGCACCCTCGCCGGATCCTCCTACGGTGTGGCCAAGGAGGCCGACATCGTCGCCGTCCGCGTCCTGGACGACAGCGGCGCCGGCACCACCTCCCAGGTCGTCGCGGGCATCGAGTGGGTGACGAAGAACGCGCGCAAGCCGGCGGTGGCGAACATGAGCCTCGGCGGCCTGATCGACCCCGCGATCGACACCGCCGTGCGCAACTCCATCGCCTCCGGCGTCACCTACGCCGTCGCGGCGGGCAACTCCAGCGCGCCGGTGTTCCTGCACTCGCCGGCCCGGGTCTCCGAGGCCATCACCGTCGGCGCCACCGACAGCGGCGACGCCATGGCGACCTACTCCAACTACGGCCTCGGCGTGGACATCCTGGCCCCCGGCTCGTCGATCACCTCCGCCTGGAACACCGGCGACTCGGCGGCCAACACCATCTCCGGCACCTCGATGGCCACCCCGCACGTGGCCGGTGCGGCCGCCATCCACCTCGCCGGGAACCCCTCGGCCACACCGGCCCAGGTCTCGGACGCGCTGACCTCGGCCGCGGCCCGCGACAGGATCAGCGGCAACCTGCTCTCCCCCGACCGGCTCCTGCAGGTCACGGACTGACGGGGCGTCCGCCCCACGGGGCCGGCCCGCACCCCCGCCGGGGGTGCGGGCCGGCCCCGTGGGGCGGGGTGCGGTTTGGCGGCCGGGGCGGGCGCTGCTTGGATACCGGCCTTGGCTTCGTTCTCCTCCCCGGTGGAGGGGGCACCTCGAAAGGACACAGATGAGCCACCCGGCGCCTCCGCCGCCCCACATACCGCAGCCCTCCGTGCCGCCGGCCGGGCCGCCCGGGCCGTACGCCTACGCGCCCCCGCCGTACGCCTACGCGCCGCCCCCGCTGCCGGGCCCGCCGCCGGAGCTGGTCGCCCCGCTGGGCAGGCGCTTCCTGGCGAAGCTGGTGGACGGGCTGGTGATGGCGGCGATCGTGGCCGGGATCACCGTGCCGTGCGCCGTCCACCTGGACACCGATCCCGAGGGCGTGACGGAGGGGCTGGCGATCACCGGCATCGTCTTCTCGCTCCTCTTCGCCTTCCTCCTCTACGACCCCGTCCTCACGGCCACCGGCGGCACCGTGGGGAAGCGGCTGTGCGGGCTGAAGGTGGCGCGCATCGAGACCGGGGAGCAGGTGGGCTTCGGGGCCGCGCTGGGGCGCCATCTGATGGCGGGACTCATCAACAACGCGATGTGCGTGCCGCTCGCCTATCTGTGGTGCACCTGGGACAAGCCCTTCCAGCAGGGGCTGCACGACAAGATCGTGCGCACCGTGGTCGTCCGCACCAGGTGACGGCCCTCCCGGGACGGGCCTCCCGGCGGCGGGCCGCGCCGCGCCCGGAAACGGGCCGCGGCCCCGCCGTCAGGGAGGCGGGGCCGCGGGACGCGCGCCGTGCGCCGCGTGCGGTAGCGGAGGCTCAGAGGTTGCCGCGCCGCTCCTGCTCGCGCTCGATGGCCTCGAACAGGGCCTTGAAGTTGCCCTTGCCGAAGCCCATGGAGCCGTGGCGCTCGATCATCTCGAAGAACACCGTCGGACGGTCCTGGACCGGCTTGGTGAAGATCTGCAGCAGGTAGCCGTCCTCGTCGCGGTCGGCGAGGATCTTCAGCTCGCGCAGCTCCTCGATCGGCACGCGGGTCTCGCCGACCCACTCGCCCAGGGTGTCGTAGTAGGAGTCGGGGGTGTCCAGGAACTCCACACCGGCGGCGCGCATGGCCCGCACGGTGGCGACGATGTCGTTGGTGGCGAGCGCGATGTGCTGCACGCCCGGGCCGCCGTAGAACTCCAGGTACTCGTCGATCTGCGACTTCTTCCTGGCGATCGCGGGCTCGTTGAGCGGGAACTTCACCTTGCGCCTGCCGTCGGCCACGACCTTCGACATCAGCGCGGAGTACTCGGTGGCGATGTCGTCGCCCACGAACTCCTTCATGTTGGTGAAGCCCATGACCTTGTTGTAGAAGGTCACCCACTCGTCCATCTTCCCGAGCTCGACGTTGCCGACGCAGTGGTCGATGGCCTGGAAGAAGCGGGGGCCGGGCTCGACGATCGGCTTGGCCGCGGTGAAGCCGGGCAGGTAGGGGCCGTCGTAGCCGGAGCGGTCCACCAGGGTGTGGCGGGTCTCGCCGTAGGTGGCGATGGCGGCCAGCACGACGGTGCCGTGCTCGTCCTTGACCTCGTAGGGCTCCTCCAGGCCGGTGGCGCCGTGCTCGATCGCGTAGGCGTACGCGGCCCGCGCGTCCGGCACCTCGATGGCCAGGTCCACCACGCCGTCGCCGTGCGCGGCGACGTGCTCGGCGAGGAACCGGCCGCGCTCGGTGGACGGCTTGATGACTGACGTGAGGACGAAGCGGGCGGAGCCCGACTCCAGGACGTAGGAGGCGGTCTCGCGGCTGCCGTTCTCGGGGCCGGAGTAGGCCACGAGCTTCATGCCGAAGGCCGTGGAGTAGTAGTGCGCGGCCTGCTTGGCGTTGCCCACGGCGAAGACGACCGCGTCCATCCCCTTCACCGGGAAGGGATCGGCCTGCCGGGCGGTGCTGGGGGTGTTGTGCATGGTCTCAGTCATGGCCGCAGGCTCCCGCTGTTCCACAAGATGCGCAATAGTTCGTGTGAAGGCTGGGCAATCTGTACAGTGATTAGGTCAACATTCCGGTCGATCTGTACAGGATGACCATCGGGAGGCAGGCCATGGGCATCGACGAACTGGACGGCCGGCTGCTGGAGCTGCTCGCCGCCGAGCCGCGCATCGGCGTACTGGAGGCGTCCCGCCGTCTGGGTGTGGCCCGGGGCACCGTGCAGGCGCGGCTGGACCGCCTGCAGGGCAGCGGGGTCATCCGCGGCTTCGGCCCCGACGTCGATCCCGCGGCCATCGGCTACCCGGTCACCGCATTCGCCACGCTGGAGATCCGGCAGGGACAGGGCCGCGACGTACGGGCGCATCTGGCGACCGTCCCGGAGGTGCTGGAGCTGCACACCATCACCGGCCGCGGCGACATGCTCTGCCGTCTGGTGGCCCGCTCCAACGCCGATCTCCAGCGGGTGATCGACAAGGTGGTGGGGTTCGAGGGCATCGTACGGGCCTCCACGGCCATCGTCATGGAGAACCCTGTGCCGCTGCGGATCGTCCCGCTGGTGCGCCAGGCGGCCCGGGACGCCGGCGCGTCCGCCTCCTGACGCCCGGTCACCGGACCGGAACGCGCGGCGAGGAGGGAGGCGGGGCGCCGGCCGTGCGGCGTGGCGCGTCCCCCGCGGCCCGGCGACGGGCTCCGGTGTCGCTGGATGGGGGCGGGGTCGCCGGTGGCCGGGGCGAGAAGCCTCCCGTCTCTGGTAGATGTGGAGCCAGCGCTCCCCGGTTGCGCCGCCGGACGGGGAGCGGCACACGCCACAGCGACGGCCGAGCAGATACGGGACCGGACACATGAGCGCCCCTCCGTCAGCATCCGCCAACGGCAGCCCGGGCCCGGGCTACTACCCCGATCCGTCCATTCCGGGATACATCCGCTACTGGAACGGCGCCTCGTGGGTGCCGGGAACGAGCCGCCCCGAACCGCGCGAGGGCGAGCCGATGCCCGCGGCGCCCCCCGGGGTGGTGGTGCAGGCACCCCGTGCGCCCTCGCCCGCCGCCCCCTCGCCCGCCGCCTCCCCGGTACCGGCCGCGCCCCCCGTGCCGGGCGAGTCCCCGCAGGAGGAGACGGGCCCGGTGTTCCTGGACGAGGAGGAGCCCGCCGGGGACCGGGCCGCGGCCCCGGCGCCCCCTCCGGGCGACTTCCTGCCCCAGCCGCGCGGGCGCGGCGAGGTGGAGATCCGCCCGGGGGACCGGGTGACCACCTGGGACGACCCCTCCCGGCTGCACGGCGTCCGGCCCGAGCCCGCGTCCGCCTGGCATGCCGACGCCGCCCGGCAGACGGGCTTCGACGGGGAGCGGGACGGCCGCGTCTCCTGGGGCACGGGCGGTGCGGGCGGTGCCGGTGAGGGGGCGGCCCCGGCCGCGCCACAGGCGCTGGGTGCGGGCCGCGCCCCGCAGGCCCTG
>NZ_JBKJFM010000157.1:0-13348 GCF_046614825.1 Streptomyces nanhaiensis | reverse complement strand
GCCGGGCGCCCTCGCCGCGGGCCACCGAGGCGGTGCGCATCCCGCGCAGCGGGCAGGGGCCGGCGGTGCGCCGCAGGGCGCCGGAACCGCCCGCCGGGCGCGGTGTCTGCGCCTCGGTGAGCGCGGAGACGACGAGTCCGTCGTAGTTGGTGACGACGCGCGCGAACTGGCCGTGGTCGCCGCGCAGTGCGAGGCAGAGTCCGCACAGGTGCGCGGTCCAGGCGGTCAGCAGCCGATCGCCGAGCCGGTGACGGCACGGCCTGATGATGCCGAACAAGTTTCCCCCCGTTACCCCTTACGCATGAGTGTGCCTCACGATACCGGGCACTTCACCCGTATGCCCTTGGCGACCACCCGTCCGGCGGGGCCGCCCGGTTCGGCGCCGCGTCAACGCCCGTACAGCCTCCCGGCCCTCGCCGCGGGGGCGCGCCACGCGCGTCCTGTGCACCAGAACCGTCACGAATCCCGTGCGGAACGGGTAACTGTTTGGCGCGTTGTCAGCATCATGGACGACGATAGGGGTGCGGGCCCCGCGGCGGAGGCGCTGCCAGACACGGTGGACCGTGCATGTGAGAGGAGGCGTCCATGGGATCGGTGCGCAAGGCGAGTGCCTGGCTGGGCCTCGTCGACGACAGCGAGATGCGTTACTACGACGACGAGTACGCCGAGGGTTCCGAGCCCGAGGACGCCCGCGACGCCTGGGTCACCGACCCTCGGGTGCGCGTGACCGCCGAGACCGCCCAGGACCAGGGCACCCGGATCGCGACGGTCACCCCCGACGGATTCCGGGACGCCCGGGGCATCGGCGAGCTCTTCCGGGAGGGCGTCCCGGTGATCGTGAACCTCACGGCCATGGAGCCCGCCGACGCCAAGCGGGTCGTCGACTTCGCCGCGGGCCTGACCTTCGGCCTGCGCGGTTCGATCGAGCGCGTGGCCACGCGCGTCTTCCTGCTGACGCCTCCCGACTACCAGGTGATCAGCGGCCAGGAGCGCCGCAGCCCCGACGGCTTCTTCAACCAGAGCTGACCTGCGCGGCACAGGCGCCGGGCGGGCCGCTCACCGGAAGGCGTCGACGCCGGTGAGCGCCTTGCCCAGCACCAGTTGGTGCATCTCCACGGTGCCCTCGTAGGTCAGCACCGACTCCAGGTTCGTGGCGTGCCGCATCACCGGGTACTCCAGGGAGATCCCGTTGGCCCCCAGGATCGTGCGGGAGGTGCGGCAGATCTCGATCGCCTCGCGCACGTTGTTGAGTTTGCCGAAGCTGACCTGCTCGGGGCGGAGCCTGCCCGCGTCCATCCGCCGCCCCAGGTGGTGGGCGAGCAGGATGCCCTTGTGCAGTTCCAGCGCCATGTCGGCGAGCTTGGCCTGGGTGAGCTGGAAGCCGCCGATCGGCCGGCCGAACTGCTCGCGGGTGCGCGCGTACCGGAGGGCCGCCTCGAAACTGGAGCGGGCCGCGCCCATCGCGCCCCAGACGATGCCGTAGCGGGCGTGGTTCAGGCAGCTCAGCGGGCCGCGCAGCCCGGTGACCTCCGGCAGCACCGCGTCGGCGGGCAGCCGTACGTCGTCCATGACCAGTTCGCTGGTGACCGAGGCGCGCAGGGACCACTTGTGCCTGATCTCGGGCGCGGAGAAGCCCGGGGTGTCGGTGGGCACGACGAAGCCGCGCACGCCCTCGTCGGTGCGGGCCCACACGACGGCCACCGAGGCCACCGAGCCGTTGGTGATCCACATCTTGCGGCCGTTCAGCACCCAGTCGTCCCCGTCCCGCTTGGCGTGGGTGCGCATCCCGGCCGGATCGGAGCCGTGGTCGGGCTCGGTGAGGCCGAAGCAGCCGATGGCCTCGCCGGAGGCCATGCTCGGCAGCCACCGCCGCTTCTGCTCCTCGGAGCCGTAGCGGTGGATGGCGTACATCGCCAGCGATCCCTGCACCGAGACCAGCGAGCGGATGCCGGAGTCGGCGGCCTCCAGCTCCAGGCAGGCAAGCCCGTACTGGACGGCGGACGCGCCCGCGCAGCCGTAGCCCTCGAGCGACATGCCCAGGGCGCCGATCGAACCGAGCTCGCGGGCCAGCTCCCGGATGCCGGGCAGCTCGCCGCGCTCGTACCAGTCGGCGATGTGCGGCAGCACCCGGTCGGCGGCCCAGGAGCGGACGGTGTCGCGGACCGCCTTCTCCTCGGGGGCGAGCAGATCGTCCAGGCCGAGGGGGTCGGCGGGATCGAAGGGGGGCGGGGCGGAGCTGGACACGGTGGCCTCCGGCTGGGGATCTTCGAGGGTCGCGCCCGACGTTACGGCCGGGTAACCCCGCTGGACAAGAGGTGACCGCCCGGCTGCCCGGGCGGCTCGGCGGAGGCCGGGGACGTGCGGGCCCGTGCGGGGGCTGCGCAGTCCCGGCGGTCCGTGCGGTCCGCCCGGTCCCGCTCCTCCGGCGGCCTCCGCCCGAAGTCCCCGCCCAGTCCCTCGTCCGGATCCCCGCCCTGTCCCGGGAGCCCCATCGCACGCGGCAGCCGCAGCGCGGCCAGCGCGCCCAGCAGCAGGAGTGCGGCGCTGACCAGCAGCGCCACGTGCAGTCCGTGGACGAACGACTCCCGCGCCGCCTCGCGCAGCGCCTCGCCGGCCGGTCCGCCGAGGCGTTCGGCGACCTCGTACGCCGCGCTCAGCGAGTGGGCGGCGTCCTCCCCGGCGGCCTCCGGCACGCCCTCCGTCCGCCGCACCCCGGGGGCGTAGGCGGCGTTCATGACGGTGCCCAGGACCGCGATGCCCATCCCCGCGCCGAGCTGGTAGGCGGTCTCGCCGATCGCCGCGGCGCCGCCCGCCTGCCGGGCCGGAGCCTCGCTGAGCATGGACTCGTACGCGCCGAACAGCGTCGTCTCAAGGCCGAAGCCCAGCACCACGAAGCCGCAGACGAGCAGGACGGGTTCGTCCCGCAGGCCGACAGCGGTCAGCGACAGCACCGCGGCGGCGGTGAGCAGGAAGCCCACGAGCACCATCACGCGCGGCCCCAGCCGGCGCAGCATCCGGGAGCCGGCCAGCCCCGCGGCGATCGCGGCGAGGCTGAGCGGCAGCAGCCGCAGTCCGGTCTGCAGGGGGGTGAGCCCGAGGACGAGCTGGAGGTACTGGGCGGCGATCAGCGCCAGGCCCACCAGTGCCAGCACCGTCAGCACGATGCAGGCCACCGCCGTGCCGAAGGCGGGCCGGGCCAGGGTGGCGCAGTCCACCAGGGGGTGGCGGCGGCGGAGCTGGCGGCGTACGAAGAGCGCGAGCAGCGCCGCACCCAGCGCCAGCGCCACCAGCGTGCCCGGATGGAGCGCCTCGCCACCGCCCGCCCGCTTCACGCCCAGGATCAGCGCGCCGAGCCCGGCGGCGGCCACCAGGGCGCCGACCACGTCCCAGGGGCCGTCCCGGTCGCCGGTGGACTCCGGCAGCAGGCGGCGCCCGAGCGGGATGCACAGCAGCATCAGCGGGATGTTGACCAGGAAGACCGAGCCCCACCAGAAGTGCTCCAGCAGGAGGCCGCCGACCAGCGGCCCCACCGCGGCGCCGACCGCGGCGACCGCGCTCCACACGCCGATGGCCAGCGCCCGCTCGCGCCGGTCGGGGAAGACCTGGCGCAGTATCGACAGGGTCGCGGGCATGATCATCGCGCCGCCGATCCCCAGCATGGCGCGCGCCGCGATCAGCATCCCGGGGGTGTACGCGTAAGCCGCCAGCGCCGAGGCCACGCCGAAGACGGCGTAGCCGCACAGCAGCACCCTGCGCCGCCCGACCCGGTCGCCCAGGGTGCCGAAGAGGATCAGCAGGGAGGCGCAGACCAGCGGGTAGGCGTCGACGATCCACAGCAGCTCGATGGCGCCGGGCCGCAGCGCCTGGGAGACCGCGGGGACGGCGACGTGCAGCACCGTCGCGTCGACGGCCACCAGGAGCAGGCTGGTGCACAGCACGACCAGCACGGTCCAGCGGCTCGCGCCGCCGCCCGGTGCGGGCGAAGCGCCGGCCGGACCGGCCGGTCCCGTCCGTCGCGGTCTCTGCCGGGGGACGTCCGCCGCCCTGGTGACTCCGGCCGTGGTCGTCCCGGACATGTACGCACCTCCTGTTGCGCTCGCACCGCCGCCGTGGGGAATGCCGGGACGCCGGGGGAGCGTCCGGCCCGGTGTGGAGGGTCGAGTAGTGCGTCAGCGTACGCGAGTCCTCCGCGCGGTCACGTGGCCTGCCTCACGTTGACGCCGGACCGAAACCCATCTCATCACTTCGTCCGGGCCCCGTACCTTCCTCGTTCACGCCCGCGAGTGATCTGCTGTCCCCCCTCCCCCACCTGGGAGTCCGCGGCCCCGCCGGCCGGCCGCCGGGTGCGGGCGGGCACGCCGGCCGCCTTCGCCGGGCCGCCCCCGGCCGGTGGGGCGGCGGTGGCCGCGGCGGTGCGGCTGCACGGCTCCGGCCCGCCCCGGCCCCGCCCGGCCTCGTCGCGCACCGGTTAATGGCGGGTGGACTGTGCCCGTCCTCCGGGAAAAAGAACACGCGCCGCAACTTCGATAACAGCTCCGGGGCGCTCCGGTCGGAAAATCTGCAGACTTCTCCCGGACGTGGGAAAACAACCTCTCCGCGCACGGACGGAAGCTCGTCGCACATCACATAGGCATTACGAAGCAGGTGGCCGGTTCGGTAGCACCGGTCACCGCCTGTAATCTCATTCGAGTGCGTACCGACCGGATCTTCGCCCGCCTGGAACAGGAGCCAGCGCGGCCGCTCACTCCCCCACCGGAGATGAGCGGCACCCGCAGGGCGCTCTTCTTCACCACGCTGGGCCTCTACGCGGCCATCGTGGCGGCGGTGCTGACCACCTCCCGGCTGGTCCGGCTGGACTGGCAGGTCATGCTCTTCCGCCCGTACAAGCAGTGGCCGGAGCTCCACGCCTTCCTCGACTACTTCGTGGTCCTCGGCCAGCGCGGCCCCACCGCCGTACTGGTCGCCGCCTGGCTCGGCTGGCGCTCCTGGCGGCAGCGGACGCTGCGTCCGCTGCTGGTCCTGAGCGCCTCCCTGCTGTTGCTGAACGTGACGGTGGGTGCGGCGAAACTCGGCATGGGGCGCGAAGGTCCGCACTACGCGAACCGCATAGGCGCCAACGAGATGTTCCTGACGGGCGACATATTCCCCTCAGGCCACACGGCGAACGCGGTGGTCACCTGGGGGATCCTGGCCTATCTGGCCACCACGCCGCGGGCCCGGCGCCGGCTGTCGGTCGTCGCGGCGGTCTTCGCGCTCGGCGTCGGCACCACCACCGTCTACATCGGCACCCACTGGGTCAGCGACGTGCTCCTGGGCTGGGCCTCGGGACTGCTCATCCTGCTGGCGCTGCCCTGGTTCGAGCCCCTCATCGCCCATGTCGAGGCGTATCTGCTGAGCCACTGGTACCGGTTCCGGGAGGGGCTGGCGCCCCTGTCGGCGCGCCTGCGCCCCGCCGGGGCCCGCATCCCACCGGTCGCCGCCCGGCTCGGCGCGGGCGGGGCGCATCCGGCCTCCCGGCCCGAACCGGCCCTGCCCGAACCGGCCCTGTCAGCCGCGCTGTCCGCCGATCCGCCGGCCCGGCCCGGGGAGCCGCGCACCCACCACCCCGCCCATGCGCGGCAGCACGCGCCCCGCTCGGAGCGCTCCCCCGTCACCCCCGCCGGCAGCCGCCGGCCGTACGGCGAGCGCACGGTGTCGCGGACCGCGCCGATGGGACCGCGGAAGTGACGGCGCCCTAGCGCCGGTTCGGCTCCGCGGGGACGGGACGGTACGCACCCTCTCCCCCCGCCGCCGCACGAGTCAGCCCTTCCAGCAGCGGACCACGGCGCCGTCCTCCACCGTGAAGTTCAGCCGCCCCGACAGGTACTCCATGGTGATGACCGCGTCCGGCGGGAGGGACCGCACGGTGGTCCAGCCGCGTTCGCGGGCCTGCCGTTCGGCGGTGGCCGCGTCGAGTCCGACGTAGGTCTCGGGGTCGTCGTCCGGTGTGCTCTGGTTCGTGGGTGCCGGTGCCATGGCAGCACCGTACGGCGTCGGCGGCGCAGCCGGAAGTTCCGACCGGATCATGGCGGCGTCACACTTTCGTCACAACGCTCCGCGGCACGGACGCCGTACGACCGCTCCTTTCACGCACCCCGCGCGTACCGCCGTGGATTCCACGCGCCCCGTTTCCCGAAAACGCCGGAGGGGTTTTCCGGGGAGACCGCCCGGCCCTCCGCGCGGAATACCGGGAGAAGAATTCCGAGGGCCCCTCAATTCTCCCTGGAAACAGGCATGTTTACGAAAATCCTCTCGCGGTATCCGGGGTTGAGAGGAGCCCCATGACAGAGAAGACGAGCAACGACAGCAAGCAGACGGCGCAGGACGGGCGGAGCCCCGTCCCGCTCGGCGAGGCGATGCGCACGGCCCGGTCGGAGTTCACCGATCTCACCGGTCTGCACGCCGAGAGCGTCTCCCGGTTCGAACGGACCGGGGACGGCTGGGCTCTGGAGGTGGAGGTCATGGAACTCGAGCGGGTTCCGGACACGATGAGCCTGATGGCCTCGTACGAGGTGACCCTCGACGAGGACGGCCACCTCACCGGTTACCGCCGCGTCCGCCGCTACGAGCGCGGCCGGGCCGATTCGTCCCGCCGCGGCTGAGAGCTGCGACACCCGAGAGGAGTGGCTCCGTATATGACTACGGCAGTTCCCGCACAGCGTTCCACCGGAGGTGGGGGCGGCAGCAGCGGTCTCTACGACGTTCTGGAACTCATCCTGGACCGCGGACTGGTGATCGACGCGTTCGTCCGCGTCTCGCTGGTCGGCATCGAGATCCTGAAGATCGACGTACGCGTCGTGGTCGCCAGCGTCGACACGTATCTGCGTTTCGCCGAGGCGTGCAACCGCCTCGATCTGGAATCCGGGCCCAGGAAGTCGCCCGGTCTGCCCGAGGTGCTGGAGAACGCCACCGAGAGCGGCGCCGGCAGCAAGACCAAGGGCGCCCTGGCCGGAGCCGCCGAGAGCATATCCGACGCGTTCCGCCAGGGCCGTTCCGACGAGGAGGAGACCGAACCCCGCAGGCGCCGCGCCTCCACCCGCCGCAAGGAGGAGACGGAGTGAGCGTCTACGTCTACGGAATCGCGCGCTCGGACCACCCGGCGCTGCCCGAGAAGGCGCCCGGCGTCGGCCAGCCGCCGCGTGAGGTCCGGATCGTGCGCGAGGGAGACCTCGCCGCGATCGTCAGCGACTGCCCGGACGACCTGCGGCCCAAGCGCCGCGACCTCCTGGCCCACCAGCATGTGCTGACCGAGGTCGGCGCCAAGGGGCCGGTCCTGCCGCTGCGTTTCGGCAGCCTCTCCGACAGCGAGGAGGCCGTGCGCGGGGTCCTCGACGAGCACGCGGCCCACTACGTCCGGCAGTTGGAGGAGCTGGACGGCCGCTCCGAGTACAACGTGAAGGCCGTGCACCGCGAGGACGAGGTGCTGCGCCTGGTGCTCTCGCAGGACTCCGAGGCGCGGAGCCTGGCGGAGCGCAACCGCGCCGCCGGCGGCGGCTCCCACGAGGACAAGCTGCGCCTGGGCGAACTCGTGGCGAACGCCGTGCGCGAGCGCGAGGCGGAGGACGCCCGGCTGATCGAGGAGACGCTCGCCCCCCTGGCCCAGCGGTACGTACCGGGCCCGGAGGGCTCGGGCTGGCTGACGAACCTCTCCTTCCTCCTCGACCGCGAGGGGGCCGAGGAGTTCACCGCCGCCGTCGAGGAACTGGGGCGCGCCAACCCTCACCTGGACATCCGTGCGACGGGTCCGCTGCCGCCGTACAGCTTCGTGGGCCGGCCCGACGAGGCCGGGCGGACCGCCCAGGCCGCGGGCTCGCCCGCGGGGTGAGCCGGGATGGGGCTGATCGGCGGGATCCTGAAGCTGCCCGCGGCGCCGTTCCGCGGCGCGGGCTGGGTGCTGCGGCAGGTGGTCGCCGAAGCTGAGCGGCAGTACTACGACCCGTCGGCGATTCAGCGTGAACTTCACGAATTGTCCAGGCAGTTGGACGAAGGCCTGATCGACGAGGAGGAGTTCGACCGCCGGGAGGACGAACTGCTCGACCGGCTGGAAGCCGTACAGGAGCAGAGACGGCGCAACCAAGGAGAGTACTGAGATGACGAACCGGTCGGCACTGGCGCTGGCCTTCGCCACGGGTTACGTGGTGGGGCGCGGCAGGACCAAACTGCCCCTCGGCATGGGCGGGGCGCTGCTGGCCAGGCGGCTCGGGGTCGACCCGGGCCGGCTCGGCGAGCGGTTCAAGGAGAGGACCCCGCAGCTCGCGGAGGCCACCGGCCGGCTGCGGAACAACGTCAGGGAGGTCGGCAGGGCCGCCGGCGGCGCGCTGCCGACCGAGCGCCTGGGAGCGCTGACCGGCGGCGTACGGGGGCAGCTCGGCAGGGTGCCGTGGAAGAGCGGCGGTGAGGACGCGTCGGACGGCTCCGACACCTCTGAGGCTTCTGAGGCTTCTGAGGCTTCTGAGGCTTCTGACGCTTCTGACTCCTCCGACGCCTCCGGCACCTCGGAGGAGAAGGCGGAGAAGGGAGCGAACGGCTCGCGGAGCACCGGCGGTTCCCGCAGGACCGCCGGCTCCGGCAAGGCGCGGGAGGGCGAGCGGAGCACCTCCCGGCGCGCCCCGGCGAAGAAGGCCGCGTCGCGGGCCTCCGGGAAGACGCCCTCCTCGTCCTCCTCGTCCTCCTCGTCCCGCAAGCCGGCCGGAGCCGCCAAGAAGGCCACGGGCTCCACGGGTTCGGCCGGCAAGCAGACCGGCAAGTCGTCCGGCAGCGCCCGGAAGACGACCGGTACGGCCAAGCGCACGGGAGGCTCCGGGCGTGGCTGACACCGCCGGCGGCCGCCGGCGGGCCGCGGTCGGCATCCCGGCCGCCGGGCGTCTGCTGCAGACGTCCGGCGGCCGGGCCGCGTCGCGGGCCCGGCGTCTGCTGCTCGCCGCCCGTGGGCCGGGCGGGGCCGGTGGCCGGGCCCGCACCGCGGCCCGGCCCCTGACCGTGGGCGAGTCCGTCGAGGTCGGCGTACCGGTCCGCGAGGCGTACGACCGGTGGCTGGAGCTCCTGGAGGACGGCACCGGAGACGAGCCCCGGGGCGGCGCGAGGATCCTGTGGCCCGGGCGCGGCCGGAGGGTGCGCGTCACCGACCGGATCCGGGACGACCTCGTCGTGTGGACCGCCCACGACGCCAGGGGGGCGGCCAGGGGCGTGGCCACCTTCCACGGGCCGGCCGGGAACCTGACCCGGGTGCTGGTCGTCCTGGACTACCGCCCCCGGAGCCTGCCGGAGAGGGCCACGGCCCTCTGGCGCGCCCAGGCCCGCCGTGTACGGCTGGACCTCGCCGACTTCCAGCGCTCGGTGAGTCTGGGCATCGAGGTCGACGGCGGCGGGACCACCGGCGGCGTCGGGGAGTCCGGGGACCCGGTGGGCGAGGACTGACACGGGCACGGACACGGGGCGGACGGGGTCCGGTGGCCTCGCTGTCCTCCCCGCCCCGCTCCCCCGGCTTTCCTACCGGCCCTCCCCGTCCGCCCGCCACGCCCGCGCGGCCCGGCCGAGGCGGTCCGCCAGCTCCCCTATCCGCTCGCCCAGCCCGGCCGGTTCGCGCACCTCGAAGTCGAAACCCAGCATCAGGACGTGGAGGGCCATCTCGTCCAGGGAGGAGGCGCCGGTGCGCAGCAGGCAGGTGCGTCCGTCCACCGGTTCCAGCACGCCGTCCGTGGGCGCGATCCGCTCCGCGACCTGATCCGCCGGGGCGTGCAGCAGTACGGTCGCCCGCTCGGGGTACACCCCCCTGGAGATACCCTCGGAGACGTAGGCGGCCCAGTCCTCGGCGGGCGGCTCCCGCGGGGTGAAGCGGGGGCCGTGCGGCGGGGTGAGGGCGAGCCGGTCGAGGCGGAACGTGCGCCAGTCGGCGCGGTCGGCGTCCCAGCCCACCAGATACCAGCGGTGGCTGCTGCACACCAGGCGGTACGGCTCGACGGTGCGGCGCGAATCGGAGCCGTCGTGGGCCCGGTAGGTGAAGCGCAGCCGCTGCCGGTCGCGGCAGGCGTTCACCAGTTCGGTGATGGTCTCCACCTCGACGGCCGGGCTGCGGCGCCCGCCGAGCGGGTCGGTGAAGGCGGTGAGCGCGCCCACCCGGCGGCGCAGCCGGTGCGGCAGCACCTGTTCCAGCTTGGCCAGGGCCCGTACCGAGGACTCCTCCATCCCCTGCACCGCGTTGTGCGCGGCCGTGCGCAGCCCGACCGCGACGGCCACCGCCTCGTCGTCGTCCAGGAGCAGGGGCGGCAGTTCGGCGCCCGCGCCGAGCCGGTAGCCGCCCGCGGTCCCGGTGGTGGAGTGGACGGGGTAGCCCAGCGTCCGCAGCCGTTCCACGTCGCGGCGCACCGTCCGCAAAGTCACCCGGAGACGCTCGGCCAACTCGGCCCCGGACCACTCGCGGCGGGCCTGGAGCAGGGACAGCAGACGCAGCAGCCGTGCCGATGTCTCCCTCATGCGGCCGAGTCTGCCACCTCGTGAGGGGGCGGAGGGCGGCGGCTGTGCGCGATGCCCGCCGCCGGCCGGGGCCGGCGGCGGGCATCAGGAGCCGGAGCGCTCCGTGCGCTCCAGCCGTACGGACAGGTCGTTGGCGCCGGTGTAGTACGGGCGGGCCGTCAGCCCTCCGCTCCCGCCCGCCCCGTCCGCGACTCCGTCCGCCGCCCCGTCCGTGGTTCCGTCCGCGGCCCCGTCCACGGTGACGGGCCGCGCCGGGTAGCGCAGGACCTTGTGCTTGTCGACGATGTCGTCCAGGATTCGGGCCACTCGCACCGGCTCGGCGTCCTCGCCGGGGCGCAGCCACAGCTGCCAGTCGCCCTCCGCGCCGCCCTCCCGGATCAGGTCGCCGTACGCCAGCCGTGCCGTGAAGCCGTGCCCCTCGGCAGGCGCGTCGACCGGGGTGACCGGTACGGTGACGGGCCGCGCCTCCCCGCCGTCGGGAGCGGCGGCGCGGCGGGGGCGTGCCTCCAGCCGCGCGGCGGGGGTCAGCCTGGCCCCGTACAGCCTTCCGTGGACGGTCAGCCCGCCGTCGGCGGGCCAGATGTCGCCCGCCTCGGCGTGCGGCCAGCGCAGCCAGGAGCACAGCGAGAGGTTGCCGTACTTGGTGGCGTACGGGATGCGCACGCCCAGCCAGGTCCGGTCGTCGCGCGGCACCCGGTCGACGAGCGAGCGCAGGTCGCTGCACCCGGGCAGCAGCCGCCGCGCCTCGCCCTCCCCGACCACCAGATAGGCGTCCCAGCGGCCCTCGGCCAGCGGGACGGTGCTGGGCAGGGTGGCGCGCAGCACGGAGCCGTCCCGGTCGCCGGAGAGCGGCTCCAGCGGCAGGCGCACCGACTCCTCCGGTTCGCTGTCGCGCAACCGCAGCAGCAGGGCGGCGTCCCACCGCTCCGCGACACCGGGCAGCCTGATGTCGAAGCTGAGGCCGCCCGCACTGTCCGCCGTGCAGTCGGCCCGCGGTGCCGTCGCCCCGGGGACGTCGGGGGCGCCGGCGGGCCTGCGGGTGGTCGCGGTCATGCGGTCCTTCCTCCTCTCAGCGCGCCCCGGCGGGCGCGGGCCAGGGCGTCCTTGGTGGCGTAAGCCCCGCCCAGCAGGGCTCCCCGGGTCCGGTGCAGGGAGGAGCGCAGCCGGCCGATCCCGCTCCGCCCGCCGCGTGCGACGAGTTCCGTGCAGAGCGAGGAGTACATCTCGCCGATCCGCGCGGGGTCGTAGCGGGCGGCGTCCGCGATCGCGGCACGGCCCATCCTGCGGCGCAGTTCGTCGTCGTTGATCAGCTCCAGCAGGGACCCGGCGATGGCGTCGACGTCGCCGGTGGGCACCAGCCTCCCGTCCACCCCGTCGGCGATGATCTCCCCGGGCCCGTGCGGGCAGGTGGTGGCCACCACCGGCAGACCGCAGCGCATCGCCTCCACGATCGTCATCCCGAAGGACTCCAGACTGGACGTCACGGCGGCGACCGAGCCCTTGACCCACTCGGCCTCGATGGGGTGGACCGGTCCCATGAGGAACGCGTGGTTGTACAGGCCGAGCTCCTCCACCATGGCCCGCAGCTTCGCCTCCTCGCGTCCGGCCCCGTAGAGCCTCAGCCGCCAGTCGGGCCGCTGCTCGACCACCTTGGCGAAGGCCCTCAGCAGCACGTCGTAGCGTTTGGCCGGAGCCAGCCGGCCGGCGGCCACCACCCACTTCCCGGTGCCGTCGGAGGGTTCCACCGCCGGCGCGGGGACGCCGTTGGGCACCGCCTGCACGTGCACCCCGGGCAGGCGCATCATGCGCCGGTAGTCGCGCGCGTCGGCCTCGGTGACGGTGGTGAGGGCGTCCAGGCGCGGGTAGGCGCCGCGCAGGGTCGCCCGCAGCGCCCGCGAGTGGGTCGAGAGCGTCAGGTGCTCCTGCCCCATGCGCACCGGGCCGGGCCGGGTGTGCATGGCGATCATGGTGTTGAGGCCGGGGCGGGTGCCGATCACGACGTCCGCCTCGACGCCTGCCAGGTGCTCGGTGATCCGGCGGTCGGTGAGCGCGCTGTACTTGCGGTGGTTGCCGTCGGCGCGCGGGAACAGCTTGGACGGCCGGGCGTGCTCGGGATCGTCGCCGTCGTAGTCCGGGCTGTGCTTGCGCATGTCCACCAGATGGCGCAGGCGTACCGCCGGGTCCAGGTCGAAGACGGGACGGTCGCGGTGCCGGAAGACCGAGACGATCTCGACGTCGTGCTGCTCCGCGAGCGCGCACGCGAGGTTGAAGGTGGTCCGGATCGTCCCACCCATGCCGTACCCGTGATGCAGCAGAAAAGAGATATGCATCCGTCTCCATGTCCCACGGAAGCGCACGGGTAAGCATCCCGGCGCCGTGTTTCCCGGTTTCGCACTCCTGTTGATGCCGCGTTCGCCCGGAGAGACCGCGCACGGCCGCCGAAGGTTGACCGGCTTGATCGCCTTGTACCCGAAAAGTTCACCTCATGTGAGTCTTTTTCGGGAACCGAACGGCTCGTTCCGCCGTCCCCGCGCGGTCTCCGGGCGTTCCGGGCCGCCGCGCGGGGCACCGGCGCGCCCTTCCGCGCACGGCCCCGTGTCCCCCGTCCCGGCGGCGGCGGTACGGACGGCCCGGCGGGGCGGCGCCCCTGAGGGTCAGTGCGGGAAGCATCTCCGCTCCCGGAGGTCCTTCCCGTTCGCCGCGCCGGTTCTCGCCGTTCTCCCTCCCGGCCGCCTCCGTCTCCTCACGCACACCGGCGCGATGGCTCCGGCGGCGTCGGACGGTACCGCGCCCGCGCCCGGCCCGAAGCGGCCGCACAGCCGGCCCGGGGCGGCGG
>NZ_JBKJFM010000156.1:0-13555 GCF_046614825.1 Streptomyces nanhaiensis | reverse complement strand
GCCCTCCACCCGGGTCTCGTAGGCGGCATCCACGCCCTGGGCGATGTCGGGGGACTGCGCCCCGATGGAGACCGACACCCCGCACGAGGCGCCGTCGAAGCCCTTCTTGGAGGAGTCGTAGCCGATGTCCAGTACGGCGTTGCGCACCAGGGTGGGGATGTCGGCGTAGGCGGTGGTGGTGACCTCGCCGGCCACGTGCACCTGGCCGGTGGTGATCAGCGTCTCCACCGCCACCCTCGCCCCGGGGTCCTGGGCGAGGATGGCGTCGAGGACGGTGTCGCTGATCCGGTCGGCGATCTTGTCGGGGTGGCCCTCGGTCACGGACTCCGAGGTGAACAGTCGAGAGGCCATCTCAGCTCACCCGCGCCTTGAAGAAGGTCCGGTCGATGGCCTCGAGGGTGCGGATCGAGTCGACCTCCAGGGTGTCCATGTCGATGGACCGCCCGCTCACCTGCTCCAGCAGGAAGACGAACTCGACGAAGGACAGGGAGTCGATGAGCCGGTTCTCGATGAGGTCCAGGTCGGGGGCGATGTCGTCACGGTCCGGGTGGCGCTTGACGATCCACGCCTTCACCTGGTCGAGTCCGTCGGTCATGGGGTCTCTCCTTTGGGTTCTGTGATGATGGGCGCGGCCACAGCGACCGCGTAGTCGACGTCGTGGCTGATGCTCACCGTGATCTCCGTGATCCCGGAGGCGGCGGCCATGTGGCGGGCTCCGCCGCACAGGTGCACCAGGGGCCAGCCGCCGTCGGAGCGCCGCACCACGATGTCCAGCCAGGGCAGGAAGCGGTCGCGCACCCGCAGGGTCTTGAAGGCCGCTTCCTTGGCCGCGATGCGTCCGCAGAGGCTGAGCACGTCCAGCCCGGTGGAGGTGCGGCAGTCCGCTATTTCGCCGGGGGTGAGCATTCGCTCGAAGAACCCCTCGCCGTAGTCGTCGAGGAGGCGTCGGACACGCTTGACGGACACGATGTCCATGCCGAGGTTCGCCCAGCCCGGGCCACTGGGGGCGGGGTGGGCCGGCACGTCAGAGCACCGACCTGGCCCGCGCGACCGCTTCGGTGGCGGCCTCCCAGCCGCCGTGGCGCTGGGTGAGGGCCGACAGCCACCGCTCCAGGCCGAAGGCCACACAACTGGTGAAGACGGGCCCGCCGGTGTCGGCGAGCGTGATGGAACAGCGGTCCCCGAAGAAGTTGCGATGGGTGTTGACCGAGGAGATGGCGAGGTCCCCGAAGAGGAACTCGTGCTTGACGGGCGCCAGGCGCTGCATGAGTGCCTTGGAGCCGCCCTTGTCGTAGAAGGGGTCGCAGGCCGCTTCCTTGCGCAGGGGAAGGTCGAGTGCCTCGGCGAACGCGGTGATCCTCTCGCCGAAGGTCTCCAGATGGCGCTGGGCGTGCTCCTTGCTGCCCAGGGCCACGATCTCCCGCATCCGGAAGCCGAGTTGGCGGCGCAGGTGCTCGTACCGGTCCTCCTTGCGGAAGCACCAGCCGACCACCGTCACCAGGGTGTCGGAGGGCACCGCCTGCCCCTGGTGGTGGAGGTAGACGCCGTAGCAGGAGGCCGAGGGCAGTCCCAGCGCGGCCGGCTGGAGGGCGTCGCAGGGAAAGCAGCCGGTCTCGCAGCAGAAGGGGGCGGACTCCCTGCGCTCCAGGTCCAGCGGGGCGACGACGACCGCCTGGTGGGGGAAGTTGTCGTAGTAGTCCAGCCGGGCCAGGTCCGCGGTGGGCAGCAGGGGCGGCAGGGTCATCACACGTGCTCCGGCACTGACGCCCCAGCTCTCGAAGGTCTCGTCGAGCAGCCGCAGCAGGGCGGTGCCTTGTGGACCGAGGGCCGGAAGGCCGGCACGGTCGTCGATCGGACCCGGTGGTGTCCGGGTCTCTGCGGGGATGGACATGCGGGCCTCTCAGAGAGGTCGGAACGCGAACGGACTCGGAAGGGGCCGGGGCTCAGACGGCCGGGAGGACGTCGTCGCTGAAGATCCCGGTCTTGAGGAAGAAGGCGAGCGGCTTGCGGATCGACCTGCGCTCGATCTCGCGCCGCCGGTCGTCCTCGAGGAGCGCGTTGCGCAGGGCCAGCGGGTCGGGGATGCCCGCGTCGCGGTAGACGTGCGGGTTGTAGAGGGAGTTGAGACTGAACACGACGTAGCGCTTGAGGTAGGCCTCGACCTCGGCGAGCCGCTCCGGGCCGACGGTCTCGCGCATCCGGGTGTGCAGCAGGGAGACGAGCTCGCGGCCGAAGGCGATGTGCCGCGACTCGTCCTGGTGGTGGATGCGGTTGACCTGCCGGATCGTGTCGCAGAGCGTCTCGTCCTGCGCCATGCGGGTGTTGTAGTGGTCGACGAGCTCCTCGAAGAACAGGATCCGCGCGAAGACCAGGAAGTTCTCCACCTCCGGCTCCCAGTCGGAGTCGGCGCGCATCGCGGTGGAGGGGTAGATCTTGTTCCCGTAGCGGCGGCAGAACTCGGCGAAGAACCACATGTGCTCGTTCTCCTCGCCGATGAAGTGGTGGAAGAAGTCCGAGGGGACCTCGAAGCCGGGCATGTGGATGCGGCGCACGACCTCGATCAGCAGCTCGCGGATGCCGTGCACGTTGAGGCTGTAGAAGTTGACGCTCTCCCACTTCGAGAGCCGGCGCAGGGTCTCCTCGCCGAGTTCGTCGAACAGCGGGGTGCCGTACGGGGTGAGCAGTTCGGGGCTCATCCACATCCGGTCCTCGTCCAGCCGGTCGGGCCAGGTGAACTCCTGATAGGGGTTGTAGTAGTCCTCGATGGACTTCGTGCTCAGTCTGTCCAGGACTTCCTGGAAGCGGTCGGTGATCGGCAGGGCCGCGGTGGGCATGGTCCCTCCAGTGGTCTTCCGGTGGGTCGTCGGTCACAGGCGAGGGCGGGCCCGGCGCCTCAGGGCCTGGCCTCGTAGACGGCGTTGACCGGGGTCTCGGTGGCGCGGCGCCACCGGGTGAACCCGCCGGCCTCCGCGATCCTGCGGAACGCCTTCTCCCCGGCGTGGTTGCCCAGGGCGTACGGACCGCGCTGGGCGACGGCGACCGGCAGGCACATCACGGCGGACAGGCTCATGAACATGCGGGCGGCCGGGGTGTCGCCGGTGACGTCGTCGGCGGAGGCGTTGGTCTCCACGAGCATCCAGGTGCCGTCCGCGGCGAGGGTGCTGCGCACATGGGCGGCGGCCGCCTCGGGGTCGCCCATGTCGTGCAGGCAGTTGAAGAACGTCACCAGGTCGTAGTCGCGGCCGGGGTAGTCGTCGGCGGAGGCCGTCTCGAAGACCACCCGGTCGCCCAGTCCGGCGTCGTCGGCGAGCTGGCGGGCGATGGAGATCGCCTCTTCGGAGTAGTCGAATCCGTACACGGTGGCGTTGGGGAAGGCCTCGGCGATCAGTCGCGTCGTGTGGCCGATGCCGCAGCCCACGTCCGCGACGCGGCCGCCGTTCGCCAGCTTCTCCGTCACCCCGTCCAGGGCCGGCAGCCACTCGGGGACGAGGCGGTGCTGGTAGGAGGGCTGGAAGAGGCTGCCCATGCCGGTGTCCAGGGCGGGGTCGTGCTCGGCCCAGCCCACGCCCTCGCCGGTGCGGTAGGCGTCGACGAGCTGGTCCTCGGTGGCGTACAGGGCCTTGAGGGCGGTGAAGAAGCCGGCCGTGAAGGTGACCGCGGAGCCGTCGGCGAGGACGGGGGCGTGCGCCGCGGGCAGGGTGTACTGGTTGGAGCTCGGGTGCCTCTCGACGTAGTCGGCGCTGAGCTGCGCGTGGAGCCACTCCTCCGCGTAGCGGGGGGTGATGCCGGTGTGCTTGGCGAGCTCCTCGGGGGTGAGCGGGCCGTGTTCGGCGAGCGCCCGGTACAGGCCCAGGCGTTCGCCCAGGGACACGGTCAGTCCGCGGACGGCGGCGGCCGCGTCCACGATCACCCTGCGGTGGAACTCGTCGGTCGCGGCGCCGGCGGTCGTGGCGTTCATGAGGTGGCCTCCTCGGTGGTTCGCAGGTCGCAGGTGAACAGGAAGGAGCGGGGGACGCCGGGGACCTGGCGCGGCGGCACGGAGTAGGGCCAGCGCCCGAAGTCGGCGCCCTCCTCGCCCGGCTGCTTGACCTCGCGGGGCGACCATCCGCTGTCCTCCAGCAGCCGCTCGGGCTCGTCGGTGCCGAACAGCCAGGGGTTGCCGTCCTCGTCGAGGGCGGACAGGAAGGGGCGGGACAGGGGGTTGTCCAGCGCGGCCCGGCTGATCAGGTCGCCGACCAGGACGGAGCCGGCGGCGCTGGAGTCGGACAGGGTGGCCAGCAGGGTCCTCACGGACTCCTCGGTGAGGAAGAACAGCAGGCCCTCGACGACCCACAGGACCGGTTCCTCCGAGCGCCATCCGGCCTCCTTCAGCGCCCCGGTCCACTGGGCGGTGAGGTCGACCGCGACGGCGCGGCGGGTGCGGCCGGCGGGAGCCGGTTCGCCGGCGAGCATCCGCGCCTTGGCCTCCAGCAGTGCGGGGCGGTCGAGTTCGTAGACGGTGACGCCGTCCGGCCAGGGCAGGCGGTAGAAGCGGGTGTCCATGCCGGCGGCGAGGAACACCACCTGGCGTATGCCGCGTTCGGCGACGGTGCGCACGATCGCCTGGTCCATGTACGCGGTGCGGATGGCCAGGAAAGGCACGGTGCCGGCGCCCGCGTACCGCTCGAGCAGGTCGAATCCGGTGTCCGCGGCCACGGTGCGGGCGTAGGGGTCTTCGAACAGCCGGTCCTCGCGTTCGGACTCCAGGGCCCGGGCTGCGGCGGTCCACTGGGCTGTGCGGGATACGGCCTCCACGGGAGGTCTCCCTTCGTCTGGTGGTGTGGACGGTCGTGTCCGGCTTCAGCCGTGCAGGCAGGCCGCCGGGTCCATCGCCTCGGGCATCGACACGGGGTGGGCGGCGGAGCGGCGCTTGAAGATGCTGTGCAGGATCATGCTGAACACGACCGTCCCGTCTTCGGCCACCAGCCGGCACCTGGGCTGGACGATGCCGGTGGCGGGGTTGCCCAGTGAGGGGCGGGAGCCGAGGATCTCGACCTGTGCGGTGAGCCGGTCGCCGGGCCGCACGGGCCGGTGGAAGCGCATCTCGTCGATACCCGGCGATCCCACGCACTCGCTGTAGGCCAGCAGCCCGTCCACGTAGCGCCTCATGAACAGCGCCGCGGTGTGGAAGCCGCTGGCGACCAGCCCTCCGAACGGCGACTGCGCGGCACGCTGCGGGTCGGTGTGGAACGGCTGCGGATCGAAGCGGGCGCCGAACTCCATCACCTCCTTCTCGGTCACGGTGACCTGGCCCAACTCGTGCACGTCGCCGGCACGGAAGTCCTCGAAGTAGCGCATGCCGTCCCCTCGTCCTCGGTCCATCACTCCTTGGGCTGAACCAAAATACGAACGGGTCTTTTATTTTGTCAACCCAAAAGAACGGGCGTCAGGAGACCTTCAGCGCCTGCTCGATGTCGTCCCAGAGGTCGTCCGCGTCCTCGATGCCCACGGACATCCGCACCGCGCCCGGCGCGATTCCCGCCTCCCGCAGCGCCCGGTCGTCCAGCTCCCGGTGCGAGGTGCCGGCCGGATGGGTCACCAGCGTCTCCACGCCCCCCAGCGACAGGGCCAGCCGCGCGATCCGCAGCCCCTCGACGAAGCGGCGGCCCGCCTCCCGCCCTCCCCGCAACTCGAAGGAGAGCATCCCCCCGAAACCGGACAGCAGCGCGCGGGCCCGCTCGTGGGACGGATGCCCGGGCAGACCGGGCCACTGGACCCGCGCCACGGCAGGATGCGCCTCCAGCCGCTCCGCCAGCACCGAGGCGTTGGCGCAGTGCCGGCTCATCCGCAGCGGCAGGGTCTGTATGCCCCTCAGCGTCAGCCAGGCCGCGAACGGGTCGGCGGTGGAGCCCAGTTCGACCGCCCTGGTCCACACGGCCTCGTGGAGCGCGGGGTCGGCGAAGACGGCCGCGCCGCCGACCACGTCGGAATGACCGCCGAGGTACTTGGTGGTGGAGTGGACCACGATGTCCGCGCCGTGCTCGATGGGCCGGCACAGCACGGGGGAGGCGAGGGAGTTGTCGACCACCGTGACGACCCCGCGGTTCCCGGCCGCGGCCAGCAGACCGGGCAGGTCGGGGATCTGGCCGGTCGGATTGGCGATGGTCTCCAGGAACAGGAGCCTGGTGGCGGGACGGACGCGCGCCTCGAAGTCCGCCGCGTCCTCGGTCCGGATCCGCTCCACGACGACGCCGAACCTCCGGGCGAGGTCGGAGAGCACCGCGTGCGTGCCCCCGTACAGGCAGCTCTGCGCCAGCACATGGTCCCCGGGGCGCAGCAGCGCGAGCAGCGTGCCGCTGATCGCGCCCATCCCGGAAGCGGTGGCGATCGCGGCCGCGCCGCCCTCGAGGTCGGTGAGCACGTGCTCCAGCACCTGGACGGTGGGGTTGCCGCGCCTGCTGTAGACGAAGTCGCCGCCCGGTTCCGCCATGGCGGCTGCGAGTTCGTCCACGGAGTCGAACGCGAACGCCGAGGAGCGGACGATCGGCGCGCTCAGCGGCCTTCCGCCCCCCTGCGCCGCGGCGGTCGCGGCGGCCGCGGCGTGCACCGCCCGCGTCCGCAGACGCGGCCCGCCGCTCCGCAGTTCCCTCTGTTCCCGCTGCTCTTTCATGTCACTCGTTCCTTCCGTCACAGAAATGGGAGAGCCGTGGTGGACGCGCGGGGACGGGCCGCCGGAATCCGGTCCGGCCGGAGGCGGTTCGGGGAGGGGTTGACGCGTGACGCGCTTTCCGGCGCGGCGGCGGACCGCGTCCCGCGACGCCTGCGGGGCGGGACACCCAACCGGTTCGCCCTCCGCGGCACGGCCGGCGCCGCGCGTCCGGGCATCCCGCGCAGCCGCCCCGGATTCCGGCGGAACACACCCGTGCCCACATACCCCCAAGGGGTATGTGGGCACGCTAGCTCACCCCAGGGGGGTGTGTGAAGAACCGCTTACTCCCGCACCGCGGGCAAGTGACGGACGAGGGCGGGGGGCGCTCACGCCGCCGTCGGCCGCGGCGCGCGGGCACGGCAGGACGCGAGAGCCGGGGCGCGGCGGTCTCGCCGGAAGGCGCGGCCGTTCAGGAGGAGGCGGGCTCGGCCACCTCGACCCGGGCGTCGGCCAGCCCCAGGCGCAGATGCTCGACGTGGTAGAGGGCCTGGTCGAGGAGTTCGGCGACATGGTCGTCGTGCAGGGCGTAGACCACGCTGCGCCCCCGGCGGGTGCCGGTGACCAGGCCGAGGGTGCGCAGGACGCGCAACTGGTGGGAGCAGGCGGACTGCTCCATGCCGACGGCGGCGGCCAGTTCGGTGGCCGCGCAGGGGCCTTCGCGCAGCCGGGCCAGGATCAGCAGCCGGGAGGGGGTGGCCAGGGCCTGGAGGGTCTCGGCGACCTTGGGCGCGTTCTGCGCGGTCAGCCGGGTGCGCGGAACCGCGCTGCCGCTCTCGGGGGGTTTCGCTCCGTGACCCATGCCCTCATCCTACGGAAGCCAATACATGAAAAGCTGTTCAACCATTCCTGTATGGTGTGGGGCCCGGACTCCACGTCTCCCGAAGGCCGCTGCCCATGACCTCCACACTGACCACCCCGGCCCCGCCGGGGGAACGCACCACCTCCGCCGCACCGCGCGGGCGCACCCGGCTCCTGTCCCTGCCCGAGGCCCGCTGGGCGCTCGCCGCCCTGGTGCTCTTCCTGGCCGCACTCCCCCCGTACCTGCTGGGAGCCCCCGCCTGGCTGTGGGGCCCGCTGTTCGCCGCCGTCTACGTCACCGGCGGCTGGGAACCGGGCTGGGAGGGGTGCAAAGCACTCGGGGACAGGACCCTGGACGTGGATCTGCTGATGGTGGTCGCCGCGCTCGGCGCCGCCGCCGTCGGGCAGGTCCTCGACGGGGCGCTGCTGATCGTCATCTTCGCCACCTCCGGCGCCCTGGAGGCGGTCGCGACCGCCCGCACCGCGGACTCGGTGCGGGGCCTGCTCGACCTAGCCCCGGCCACCGCGACCAGGCTGCTGCCCGGCGGGGGCGAGGAGGACGTCCCGGCCGCGGAACTGGCGGTCGGGGACACCGTCCTGGTCCGCCCCGGCGAGCGGGTCGGCGCCGACGGCACGGTCGTCACCGGCGAGAGCGAGGTGGACCAGGCCACCATCACCGGCGAACCGCTGCCGGCCGCCAAGCAGCCCGGGGACGAGGTGTTCGCCGGCACGGTGAACGGCACGGGCGCCCTCACGGTGCGGGTGGCGCGGGACCCGTCGGAGACGGTGATCGCCCGGATCGTGCGGATGGTCGAGGAGGCCTCCGAGACCAAGGCCCCCACCCAGTTGTTCATCGAGAAGGTCGAGCAGCGGTACTCCGTCGGCATGGTGATCGCGACCCTGGCGGTCTTCGCCGTTCCGCTGGCCTTCGGCGACGATCTGCGGTCCGCGCTGCTGCGTGCGATGACGTTCATGATCGTGGCCTCGCCGTGCGCGGTGGTGCTCTCCACGATGCCGCCGCTGCTGTCGGCCATCGCCAACGCCGGCCGCCACGGCGTGCTCGCGAAGTCCGCCGTGGTCATGGAGCGCCTCGGACAGATCGACACGGTCGCCCTCGACAAGACCGGCACCCTCACCGAGGGCACCCCGCACCTCACCGACCTGCGCCCGCTGCCCGGCAGCGGGTTGACCGGCGACGGGCTGCTGGCCCTGGCGGCCGCGGCCGAGCACCCCAGCGAGCACCCGCTGGCCCGCGCCGTCGTCGGCGCCGCCCGTGAGCGCGGCCTCACCCCGGCCGCCGCGTCCGGATTCGCCTCCGCCCCCGGCCGGGGTGTGAGCGCCACCGTCGGCGGCCGTACCGTCCAGGTCGGCTCCCCCGGCCGGCTCCTGCCCGACGGCGCCGAGCAGGCCCGTGCCGTGGCGGGGGAGTTGGAGGAAGCCGGGCACACCGCCGTCGTCGTGCTCCGCGACGAGGTCCCGGTCGGCGTACTGGGCGTCACCGACCGGCTGCGGCCGGACGCGGCCTCCGCCGTCGCCGCCCTGACCGAGCTGACCGGGCGGCCACCGGTGCTGCTGACCGGCGACAACGAGCGCGCCGCCAGGCGTCTGGCCGCCGAGGTCGGCATCACCGACGTCCGCGCCGGGCTCCTGCCCCAGGACAAGGCCGCGGCAGTCCGGGCGTGGGAGCGGCAGGGCCGGAGGGTGCTGGTCGTCGGCGACGGCGTCAACGACGCCCCCGCACTGGCGGCCGCGCACTGCGGCGTCGCGATGGGCGAGGCCGGCTCCGACCTCGCGCTGGAGACCGCCGACGCCGTCGTGGTCCGCGACGAACTCGCCACCGTCCCCGCCGTCATGGGGCTGTCGCGGACAGCCCGCCGGCTGGTGGTCCAGAACCTCGCCATCGCCGGCGTGTTCATCGCCGTCCTCGTGGCCTGGGACCTGATCGGGACCCTGCCGCTGCCCCTCGGGGTCGCCGGGCACGAGGGCTCCACCGTCATCGTCGCCCTCAACGGCCTGCGCCTGCTGCGCGAGACCGCGTGGCGGAGCACCTCCGCGGGAGGTGCCGAGTGAGCAGGCGCTCCCGGTCCACCGGCTCCACCCCGCCGGGTGCGGCACGGTGCACGGTCACCGTCTGCCGCGGCTGCTGCTGCGGCAGCGCCAAGATCCCCGGCCTCGACCACGCCGCCCAACTGCGCGGTCTGCGCCGGGCCCTGGACGGTGTCGCGGCCGTCCGCGCCACCGACTGCCTGGACGCCTGCGAGCACGCGAACGTCATCGTCGTCCAGCCCTCCCCCGCCGGACGCGCGGCGGGCGGCCGGCCGGTCTGGCTCGGCCTGGTCAACGACCTCGACGCCACCGCCGACATCACCGCATGGGTCGAGCGCGGCGGTCCCGGCCTCGCGGATCCGCCCGGCATCCTCGACCTCTACGCCTTCACGCCCTCCCGCCGGATACGCGGCCGGATGGAGGAGTGAGACCCTCCCCCGCGGTCTCTCACCGCCGGCGCGGGTCTCCCCGCGCACCGGCCTCTTCGGGGCGGAAGCGGCAGGCCGTTTCCGCCCCGAAGAGGTTTCTCACCACGACGACTTGGTGACCCCGGGCAGGAATCCGGCGTGGGCCTGCTGCCGCATCCGCACCCGGGACAGTCCGAACTTCCGCAGATGACCGCGCGGACGGCCGTCCACGGCATCGCGGTTGCGCACCCGGGTGGCGCTGGCGTCACGCGGCTGGCGCCGCAACTCCGCCAGCGCGGCGGCGCGTTCGTCCTCGGTGGAGGAGGGACGGCGGATGATCTCCTTCAGCTCCGCGCGCCGGGCCGCGTACCGCTCGGCGATCTCCCTCCGCCTGTCGTTCTTGGCGATCTTGCTCTTCTTCGCCATCAGACCTTTCCTCCCCGCGCCCGGATGCGCGCCACGGCCGCCTCGATCCCGATGGCGTCGACGGTCTTGATCCCCTTCGTGCTGAGGGTGAGGCGGACGTGGCGCCCCTCGCTGGGCAGCCAGTAGCGCTTGCGCTGGATGTTGGGGTCGAAGCGGCGGGAGGTGCGCCGGTGGGAGTGCGAGATGTTCTTGCCGAAGCCCGGCTTGGCACCGGTCAGCTGGCAGTGGGCGGACAAGGGGGTTCCTTCCTGTCGGTGCGGACGGCTCCCTTTTCGATAATGGAAACCATTGTCATATACTAGCGCCATGGCACGCAGTGAACTCCGCCTGGTCATCAAGCTCCGCTCCACCGCGGGGACCGGCTACACCTACGTCACCCGCAAGAACCGCCGCAACGACCCCGACCGCATGGTCCTGCGCAAGTACGACCCCCTGGCCCGCCGCCACGTCGACTTCCGCGAGGAACGCTGACCCCGCTCCCCACCCCCGCCCCGGCCCCGATCCAGACCGCACGACTTGAGGACACCACCGTGAAACCCGGAATCCACCCCCCGTACCGCCCCGTCGTCTTCCGCGACAAGAGCGCCGGCTTCGCCTTCCTCACCCGCTCCACCATGACCGGCGACAAGACGATCGAGTGGGAGGACGGCAACACCTACCCGGTGGTCGACGTCGAGATCTCCTCGGCGAGCCACCCCTTCTACACCGGCACCCAGCGGGTCCTGGACACCGCCGGGCGCGTGGAGCGCTTCGAGCGCCGCTACGGCTCGCGCGGGGCCCGCTGATGGCCCGGGAGCCCCGGCTGCCCGTCGTGATCGTCGCCGGGCTGCACGCCGACGCCCGCCGCGAGGTGGTGGAGCGGCTGCTGCGCGCCGTACCGGGCGGCGTGGCCCTCCACCACGACCTGTCCGGCGCCGCGGACGGCACGGTGGTGCGCACCGTGCGGGACGCCTCGGGCGAGCTGTCCCGCGGCGAGGCGCCCCTGGTCAACGACTGCGCCTGCTGCGCGCTGCGCGAGGACCTGATCCCGGAGCTGGAGCGGCTGGCCGCCGCCGGCCGGGCCAGGACGGCGGTCGTCGAACTGTGGGACTCCGTCGAGCCGAAGGGCATGGCCGAGGTCATCGACGCCCACGGGGCCGACGTCCTGGAACTGGTCGGCGTCGTCACCGCCGTCGATCCCGCCCTCGTCCTGCCCTGCCTGGCCAACGGCGACGACCTGGCCGAGGCCGGCCTCGCCGCGGCCGCCACCGACCAGCGCACGGTCGCCGACACCTGGGCGCGGCAGCTGGAGTACGCCCCCGTGCTCGCCCTCGTCGACAGCCCCGAGGCCGACGAGGGCGACCACGCGCTCCTGGCCCAGCTCCACCCGGCCGCACGCCGGGTGCGAGCCGCCTCCGGGGAACTGGCCGAGGCCGCGCTCGCCGGCTTCGACACGGCGATGGCCGCCACCGCCCAGCACCCGGCCTGCTCCCGGCTGCCGCAGGAGGCGGACGAGGCCGGGGTGGCCACCCTGGTCTGGCGCCGCCACCGCCCCTTCCACCCCGGACGGCTCTACGAGGCCCTGGAGGACCTCGCCTGCGCCGCCGCCCGCAGCCGCGGCCGCTTCTGGCTGGCCGACCGGCCCGACACCCTGCTGGCCTGGGACTGCGCCGGCGGCGCGCTCTGCGTCGAGAGCGCCGGGCCCTGGCTGGCCTCGCTGCCCGACGCCGCCTGGGAGATGGTGGACCCCGTCCGGCGGACGGCCGCCGCGCTGGACTGGCATCCCGAGCACGGCGACCGCTGCCAGCACCTGGTCTTCACCTCCCCCGACCTGGACCGCGAGGGCCTGGTGAGCCTGCTCGACTCCTGCCTGCTCACCGACGCCGAGTACGCCGCGGGCCGGGAGGCGTGGAGGCGCCTCCCGGCCGCCTTCGCCCCCCTGCTGGACGCCGCCTGAGCCGGTCCGGCACCCCCGACCCGCGAGAACCGAGGAGCATCCGCCCATGCCACGCCGCCCCGACCCCCGCAAGAACACCAAGCCCCGCCCCAACCCCCTGGACGCCGCCGGGATCACCTACATCGACTACAAGGACACCGATCTGCTGCGGAAGTTCATCTCGGACCGGGGCAAGATCCGCAGCCGCCGCGTCACCCGCGTCACCTCCCAGCAGCAGCGGCAGCTCGCCCGCGCGATCAAGAACGCCCGGGAGATGGCCCTGCTGCCCTACAGCAGCCGCTGACCGGCCCCTCCCGCACGGAGGGCGCCGCCCTGCGCCGGCGACGGGCCGGCACCCGCTCCCCCGGGTGCCGGCCCGTCGCCGTACCGGTACCACCCGTACCGGTGCCGGGGCCCGGGGGACGGCGCGCCGCCCCCGCCGTGTCACGGCGGGGGCGGCGCGGCGCGGAGAACCGCGGAACTCCCGGAGCCCTCAGGGCTCGATGGCGGCGAGACTGCGGTTGAGGGCGCTGCCGGGGCGGGCGGTGAGCTCCTCCCAGGTGCCCTCCTCGGCGATGCGCCCGGCTTCGAGGACGGCGATGCGGTCGGCCCGGCGGATGGTGGCGCGGCGGTGCGCGATGACGATCGTGGTGCGGCCCTCCTCCTCCAGCGCGGCGGCGAGCTGGGCGTCGCCGGCGTTGTCCAGGTGGGCGGTGGACTCGTCGAGCACCAGGACCCTGGGCCGGACCAGGAGCGCGCGGGCCAGGGCGATGCGGGCACGCTGGCCGCCCGACAGGGTGGAGCCCCGTTCGCCGACCGGTGTGTCCATCGGGGCGATCCGGTCCACGCCGCACAGCCGGGCCGTCTCGGCGAGGAGGCAGTCGTCCGCCTCGGGGGCGGCCAGCCGCAGGTTCTCGGCGAGGGTGCCGTGGAAGAGGGGCGTCTCCTGGCCCACCAGCGCGACGGCGCGGCGGAGTTCGGCGTCGTCCACCTCGCGTATGTCGACGGGGTCGCCGTCGGCGGGTATCAGCTGGACCTCTCCCTCGGACGGGTCCCAGAACCGGGCCAGCAGATGGGCGCAGGTCGACTTGCCGGCCCCCGATGCGCCGACCAGCGCGAGGGTCTGCCCGGGACGGACGGTCAGTTCGACACCGTCCAGCACCGGTCCGCCCCCGTAGTCGAACCTCACCCGGTGCAGCCGGACGCCCAGCGGGCCGGGGGGCAGCGGGCGGGGCGCGGCGGGCGGCGGGGCGAGGGCGGGGGCCCCCACCGCCG
>NZ_JBKJFM010000155.1:0-13721 GCF_046614825.1 Streptomyces nanhaiensis | reverse complement strand
AGCGAGGCCGGGGTGTGGGGCACCACCGTGGCCGCCGCGGCCCGCGCCAGGGCCGAGGCGCTGGCCCGCGAGGCGGCCTCGCTGGCCGAGACCACCGAGCTGGCCGAACGCTGCCTGCTCGCCGGGCTCGGCGAGGCGCTGCCCGAGGTGATGCGCGCCCTCGCCGACCGCGCGGCCCTGGACGCCGACGTCGGCCACCTGGCCCGGGCCCTGCCCGCGCTGGTGCGCTCCGTCCGCTACGGCGACGTGCGCGGCACGGACGCCGCCGCGCTGCGCGAGGTCGCGGAGGGGATCGCCGAGCGGGTGTGCGTCGGGCTGCCACCCGCCTGCGCCGGCCTCGGCTCCGCCGGTGCGGCCGAGATGCGCGGCCATGTGGAGGCCGCGCACCGGGCGGTCGTCCTGCTGGGGAGGGAGGAGCCGCTCGCACGATGGCGGTCGGTGCTGCGCACCCTCGCCGGCCGCGACCGGCCCCCCGCGGTCCCGGGGCTGCTCCGGGGCCGCTGCACCCGGCTGCTGCTGGACGACGGGCGGCTCCCCGAGGACGAGGCGGCCCGGCTGATGGGCCTGGCCCTCTCCCCGGGCGCCCCGCCGGAGGACGCGGCGGGGTGGATCGAGGGGTTCGTGGCGGACGGCGGGATGCTGCTCGTCCACGACGAGCGGCTGCTGGCCCTGGTGGACGGCTGGCTCGCGGGGATACCGCGGGAGGCGTTCACCGCCGTACTGCCGCTGCTGCGGCGGACGTTCGCCTCGTACGGGCCGGCGGTGCGGCGCACCGTCGGCGAACTGGTCCGGCGCGGTACGCGGGCGCCTGGCGGTCCGGTGGCGGCGTGGGAGGCAGTCCCCGGTTTCGGGGAGGAGCCGGATCCGGAGCGGGCCGACGCCGTACTGCCCACCCTGCGGCTGCTGCTGGGGGAGCGCGGGGCCGGCGGCGGACGAGACGGCACGGCGGGGGAGAGGGTGACCGCACGGTGAGCGAACCGACCACTGACGCGACCACGGCCACGGGCACCGACGCGACCACGGGCACGGACACGGGCACGACCGCCGCGGCGGCCGGCGGCACGGACGAGCGGCTGCGGCGCTGGCGGCTGGTCCTGGGCGGCGGGGAGGACGCCGACGGCACCGGACGCGCCCTGACCGGCCGGGACGCGGCCATGGACCGCACCCTCGCCGCCCTCTACGGGGACGGGGAGGCCGCCGGTGCCCGGCCGGGGCCGCGCTCCGCCGGGCTGGGCGCCTCGGCGCCGGGCGTGGCCCGCTGGCTGGGCGACGTCCGAGACTGCTTCCCGGCCTCCGTCGTCCAGGTGATGCAGCGGGACGCCATCGACCGGCTCGGCCTGTCGGCCCTGCTGGCGGAGCCGGAGATGCTGGAGGCCGTCGAGGCGGACGTCCACCTCGCCGGCGCACTGCTCTCCCTGGGCAAGGCGATGCCCGAGGAGAGCCGGGAGGCCGCCCGCGCGGTCGTCCGCAAGGTCGTCGGGGAACTGGAGCGCCGGCTCGCGGCCCGCACCAGGGCCACGCTGACGGGCGCCCTGGACCGGTCGGCGAAGGTACGCCGCCCCCGCCACCGGGACATCGACTGGAACCGCACCGTCCGGGCCAACCTGGGGAACTACCTGCCCGAGTACCGCACGGTCGTGCCCGAACGGCTCGTCGGCCACGGCCGCGCCTCCCGGGCGGTGCGCAAGGACGTCGTCCTCTGCGTCGACCAGTCCGGCTCGATGGCCGCCTCGGTCGTCCACGCCTCCGTCTTCGCGGCCGTGCTCGCCTCGTTGCGGTCGCTCTCCACCCGCCTGGTCGTCTTCGACACCTCCGTCGTGGACCTCACCGACCTGCTCGACGACCCCGTCGACGTCCTGTTCGGGACCAGGCTCGGCGGCGGCACCGACATCAACCGCGCGCTCGCCTACTGCCAGTCGCGCATCACCCGGCCCGCCGAGACCGTCCTCGTCCTCGTCAGCGACCTCCACGAGGGCGGCATACGCGGCGAGATGCTCAAGCGGGTCGCCGCGATGAGGAGCGCGGGCGTGCGGTTCGTGACGCTCCTGGCCCTCTCGGACGAGGGCGCCCCCGCCTACGACCGGGAGCACGCCGCGGCGCTGGCCGCGCTCGGCGCGCCCGCCTTCGCCTGCACCCCCGACCACTTCCCGGAGGTGATGGCGGCGGCCATCGAGAAGCGCCCCCTGCCGATCCCCGGGAAGTGACCGAACCGGGAGAGTCGTGGACCACCGGTGACGGAGAAGAGGGGAATTCGCGGACGCTCCGCGGTGTGCGGGGAATTCCGGGCGCCGGGAAAGCGGAAATCCCCGCCGCCTCCGGGCCGTTCTTCCGGGCGGGGGCCGGAAGTCATGGCGGGGTGCTTCGCGGACCGGTCCGCCCGGAAGGCGCCGGACCGTGTTCCGGACGGCTTCCCGGGCTGATGCCGGTGCCGCCCGAAGGCGACCGGGCGCCGTACTCGTAAAACTTTCACACGGTGCGCGGGCGCCGATTCCCCCATGTCACCGTCGCCTGCCATGTCCGGTATGCCGGGCCGTGCGCGGGGGAGGAAGTGTCCGGTTATGCCTGGCGGAAAACACGACCCGACCTGGTCCGTCGCTCAATCCTGTGCAGATCCTGAAACTCTTCGGTGGCCGAAAGTGGATGTGCGTCAACCTGTTTGCCGCAATCCGCCGGTGGCGGTTCCCGGCGGGTTGGCCAGGTCAGTCGGGTGCGTGTTTTCATCGTCCGCACCACGGCGGCTCTGCGAAAGATGATCGGTTTTCGGTCATCAAGCTGTCGTGAGTGGCCGGGCCGCCCTTCCCGTCGGCCCGTTCCACGCCATCGAGAAACTCCTCCACCAACGAAGGGAAACGCGCCATGCGTGAGCACCTCGAGACCCGCGAGATCGACGACGCCGAGCTGGACGCCGTCTCCGGCGGCATCGTCAGCATCTCCGGCGGCGTGGCCGGCGCCGCCCTCAGCGACGTCTCCGGCGTCGTGGGCGCCGTCTCCTCCCTCAACACCGTCCAGGCCGCGACCGGCATCGCCGGCACGCTCCCGGGCAGCGTCTCCGGTGTCACCGGCGTCCAGGCCGACGCCAGCATCGCCGGTCTCTGACAGCGGCGTCCGCACGGACCCGCCGGCCCGTGCGCCGTACGGCCCCGCAGGTGCGCGTGCGCGCCGCGAGGCCACCCCGAACCCCGGAGCTCCCCCTGGTTCCGGGGTTCGCGGCTGTCCGCCCGGGGCCCTGTACGGACCAGCGCCGCAGGGACCCGCCCCACCCCGCCACATCCCGTACCGCCCCCGCCCCACCCCGTACCGCCCCGCGCGCCCTCCGGAGTCGTCCCCGCGCCGCCGTGCGCCCCGGTCCGCCGCGATGCCGCTCCGGGACGACCCGGAGGAACGCAGTCGAAGGAGTAGCCCGTGCAGTTCCGGAAGAAGGCGCTCTCCAAACTGCGGTCGCCGGAGGAACTCGACCTCCCCGTGCGCTTCGCGCGCCCCCAGGGCCGGCTCGCCCTGGCCGTCACGGTCGTCGTCATGGCCGTCGCCGGCCTGTGGGCCGTCAACGGCTCGGTGTCCGCCAAGCTGGACGCCCCCGGCCTCCTCGCCCGCCCCGGGGGCAGCTACACGCTGCAGAGCCCGGTCTCCGGCCAGGTCACCGAGGTCTTCGCCGAGGAGGGCGAGCTGCTGCGCCCGGACGCGCCCCTGCTGAGGGTCCGCACGGCACAGGGCGACCGGGCCGTGCGCGCGGTGGCCGGCGGCCGGCTGACGGCCCTGGTCGCCGGAACGGGCTCGGTCGTCAGGACCGGCGCGGACGTGGCGACCGTGGAGCGGGTGGACGACCCGGACGACCCGCTGGTGGCCGTGCTGTACGTCCCCGGCGACAGCGGCGCGGCGATCACCGAGGGCGCCCGGGTGGACCTGGAGGTCCAGTCCGCGCCCCAGGAGGAGTTCGGCGTGCTGCGCGGCCGCGTCGGACAGGTCGGGCGGGCACCCCAGACGGAGCGGCGGATCGCCGCCTTCCTGGGCGACGCCCGGCTCGCCGCCGAGTTCGCCCGGCAGGGCAGCCCCGTGGCGGTGCTGGTGGAGCTGGAGCGCTCCTCAGCCACCGAGTCCGGCTACCTCTGGTCCTCCGAGGACGGCCCCCCGCACGCCGTCGAGTCCAGGACACCGGTCACCGGCGCCATCCACCTCCCGGCCCAGCGCCCCGTCGAATGGCTCCTGCCGTGAACGCCCCGCACGAACCCGCCCCGCACGAACCCGCGGCACAGCGGCCCGCCCGCCCCCGGCCCGACCGGCTCCCGCCCCCCGGCCGCCGCCGCAGGAGCGGCGGCGGCGGTTCCCGCCGCGCCCCGCGCGGCCGGGCCGCCGCACCGGGGGCGGCCGTACGCGGCAGGACCCCCAGGGCCGTACGCACCCCCACCGTGCTCCAGATGGAGGCGGTCGAGTGCGGCGCCGCCGCGCTGGCCATGGTGCTCGGCCACCACGGCCGCTTCGTCCCCCTGGAGGAACTGCGCATCGCCTGCGGCGTCTCCCGCGACGGCTCCCGCGCCGGCAACATCCTCAAGGCCGCCCGCGGCTACGGACTGCGGGCCAAGGGCATGCAGATGGACCTCGCGGCGCTCGCCGAGGTGCGCGCCCCGGCCATCCTCTTCTGGGAGTTCAACCACTACGTCGTCTACGACGGCATGGGCCGCCGCCTCGGCCGCCGCGGCGTGTACGTCAACGACCCGGGCAGGGGGCGGCGGTTCGTGCCCCTGGAGGACTTCGACACCAGCTTCACCGGCGTCGTCCTCACCTTCGAGCCCGACGCGGGCTTCCGCGGCGGCGGCCGCAGACCCGGTGTCATGAGCGCCATGCCCGCCCGGCTGCGCGGCACCCGCGGCACCCTGCTGGCGGCCGTGCTCGCCAGCCTGCTGCTGGTGGCCGTCGGCGCGGCGGTGCCCGCGCTGAGCCGCACCTACATCGACATGTTCCTCATCGGGGGGCAGTCCTCCCTGCTGGGCGTGCTCTTCGCGTCGATGGCGGCCGCCCTGGTGCTCACCGCCGTCCTCACCGGGCTCCAGCAGGCCAATCTGCTGCGCGGACACATCATCTCCTCGACCCTGGCAGGCGCCCGCTTCTTCCGGCACCTGCTGCGCCTGCCGGTCTCCTTCTTCACCCAGCGCAACCCCGCCGACCTCGTCCAGCGGCTGCAGTCCAACGACACGGTCGCCGAGACCCTCGCCCGCGACCTGGCCGCCGCGGGCGTGGACGCCGTGGTGGTGGTGCTCTACGCGGTGCTGCTGTGGACCTACGACCCGCAGCTGACCGTCGTCGGGATCGGCGTGGCGCTGCTCAACGTGGTGGCCATGCGCGTCGTCCTCCACCTGCGGTCCACCGGCACCCAGAAGCTGCGCGCCGACCTCGCCCGGCTGACCAACACCTCCTACAGCGGCCTCCAGCTCATCGAGACGATGAAGGCCACCGGAGGCGAGCAGGGCTTCTTCCGCCGCTGGGCCGGGCAGCACGCGGCCACCCTCGACGTGCAGCAGCGGCTCGGCGTGCCCAGCGCGTGGCTGGCGGTCGTCGCGCCCGTACTGGCCACGCTCAACAGCGCGCTGATCCTGATGATCGGCGGTCTGCGGGCGGTCGAGGGGCATCTGACGGTCGGTCTGCTCGTCGCCTTCCAGACCCTGATGACCAGCTTCACCGCGCCGATCACCCGCCTCAACGGAGTGGCGGGGCGGATCCAGGACTTCGCGGCCGACGTCGCCCGCCTGCGGGACGTGGAGGACTTCCCCGTCGACCCGCTCTACACACGGCGCGAGCCCGTCCCCAGCACCCGCCGCCTGACGGGCCACGTGGAGCTGGAGGGCGTCACCTTCGGCTACAGCCCCCTGGACCCGCCGCTGCTGAAGGGCTTCTCGCTCACCGTCGGCCCCGGCCGGCAGGTCGCGCTCGTCGGTGGCTCCGGCAGCGGCAAGTCCACCGTCTCCCGGCTGATCTCCGGCCTGCACACCCCCTGGGAGGGGACCGTCCGCATCGACGGGATGCGGCTGGAGGACATCCCGCGCGGCGCGCTGGCGGCGTCGGTGTCCTTCGTCGACCAGGACGTCTTCCTCTTCGAGGGCACCGTCCGCGACAACGTCGCGCTGTGGGACCCCTCCATCCCCGACGAGGCCGTCGTCGCGGCCCTGAAGGACGCCGCCGTGTACGACGTGGTCGCCCGCCGCCCCGGCGGCATCCACAGCCGGGTCGAGCAGGGCGGCCGCAACCTCTCCGGCGGCCAGCGCCAGCGGCTGGAGATCGCCCGGGCACTGGTGCGCCGCCCCAGCGTCCTGGTCCTGGACGAGGTGACCAGCGCGCTGGACGCGGTGACCGAGCAGACCATCATCGACAACCTGCGGCGGCGCGGCTGCGCCTGCGTGGTGATCGCCCACCGGCTGAGCACGGTGCGCGACAGCGACGAGATCGTCGTACTCGACCGGGGCGCGGTCGTGGAGCGCGGCCGCCACGAGGACCTGGTCGCCGCGCGGGGGCCGTACGCCGAACTGGTCAGGGAGCACTGAGTTGACGTCCCCGCACACCCCGTACGCCCCGCACACCCCGTACGTCCCGCATCCCCCCCACGCCCCGCACACCGACCCTGTCGTCGAGGCCCTGGGCGGGCTGGGCACGGCGGTCGACTGCACCGGTGCGCGCAGCCTCTCCCTGGAGGGTCCGCACGTGCTGTGGCTGGTCGTGGACGGGGCCCTGGACCTGTTCGCCGTCGGCTCCGTGAGTTCGGGCTCGGGCCACTGGCACTTCCTGGGCCGGCTGGAGGCGGGCACACTGCTGCTGGGCCCGGTGGAGGGCCCCGAGCACACCCTGGTCGGCCGTCCCCTGGAGGGCTGCCGGCTGCACCGCGTCGAGCTGCGCGAGCTGCCCCGCCCCGCCCGGGCCGCCCCATCCCGGGGAACGGACTCCTGGGGAACGGACGGGTGGGACGCCGGGCAGTGGGCGGCGGACCGGTGGGACACGGGCCAGTGGGACACGGGCCAGTGGGACGGTGCCGCCGGCCGGCTCAGCCCGCTGGAGCAGGCGTTCGCGCTCGGCATCGGCCGCGGCCTGCGGGTGCTCTACCAGGCGCCGCTGGACGGCCCCGCCGTCACCGGCGAGCACCCGGCCGACGACGACGTCCTGTGGATGCAGATCGCCCCCGGCAGCGTGCGGTACGGCGCCGCCCACCAGGCGGAGGCCGTCGGCACGCTGCTGGTCGACACGGCGATGTGGCAGGGCATGGTCGACCAGCAGTACCGGCTGCTGTACGCCCTGGACCGCTGGATCGAGGAGCTGGAGCGCACCCACGAGGACCGCACCGCGGCCGGCATCGAGGCCGGCGAGGCCGCCCGCACCCAGGCGGACCAGGCGCTGCTGGCCTCCATCGGCCGCTCCGGCCGCACCCCCCGGCGCGGCGCGGGCGACGACGCGGTCCTCGCCGTCTGCCGGCTGGTGGCCGGACGGGCCGGCATCACCCTGACCGAGCCGGGCGGCGCGGGCGCCGCCTCCGGGCGCACGGACCCGGTCGAGCGCATCGCGATCGCCTCCGGCGTGCGCACCCGCACCGTCCGGCTCGGCGGACGCTGGTGGCAGGAGGACAGCGGTCCCCTGGTCGGCCGGCGCGTCCAGGGCGTCCGTGGGGCCCCGGGGGCGGATTCCGGGGAGGGCGCGCCCGTGGCGCTGCTGTGGCGGCGCGGCGGCTACGAGGCGGTGGATCCGGCGACCGGCGAGCGCGAACGCGTCGGCAGGTCCAACGCGGCCGGCTTCGAGCCGCGCGCCGTGATGTTCTACCGCCCGCTGCCCGACCGCCCGCTGGGCCTGCTCGGACTGCTGCGCTTCAGCGTGCGCGGCACCCGCGCCGAACTGCGCGACCTGGCCCTGGGCGGCCTGGTCGCCGTCGGCCTGGGCGCACTGGTGCCCATCGCCACCGGCAAGGTGCTCGGCGAGTACGTGCCCGGCGGCGAGACCGGGCTCATCGTGCAGACGGCCCTGGCGCTCATCGCCGCCGGCGTCGTCTCGGCCGCCTTCATGCTGATGCAGAACACCGCCGTCCTGCGGCTGGAGGGGCGTGTCGAGGCGACGCTCCAGCCCGCCGTGTGGGACCGGCTGCTGCGGCTGCCGACGACGTTCTTCGCGGGCCGCTCCACCGGCGAGCTGGCCGGCGCGGCCATGGGCGTCAGCGCCATCCGCCGGGTGCTCTCCGGCATCAGCACGGTGGCCCTCCAGGCGACCACCGTGGGCACGGTCAACCTCGTCCTGCTGCTCGTCTACAGCGCGCCGCTGGCACTGGCGGCGATCGCCCTGCTGCTGGCCGTCGCCGCGGTCTTCCTGGCCCTGGGGCTGTGGCAGCTGCGCTACCAGCGGCAGCTGGTCAGGCTCGGCCACAGGATCAACAACCGCGCCTTCCAGACCCTGCGCGGACTGCCCAAGCTGCGCGTCGCCGCGGCCGAGAGCTTCGCCTACGCCGCCTGGGCCCGGGAGTTCGCCCGCACCCGCGAACTCCAGCGGCGCGTCGGCCGGATCAGGAACGCCGTCGCCGTGCTCAACGCGGTCTACCTGCCGCTGTGCACGCTGGCGATGTTCATGCTGCTGGCCGGACCGGCCCGCGGCAGCATGTCCGCCGCCGAGTTCCTCACCTTCAACACCGCCGTGACGATGATGCTGTCCTCGGCCACCCAGCTGACCGGCGCACTGATCTCCGCCGCCGCGGTGCTGCCGATGTTCGAGCAGGTCAGGCCGATCCTGAACGAGCTGCCGGAGGTCGGCGGCGGCAGCGTGCAGCCGGGCGAGCTGAGCGGCGCCGTCGAGGCCCGGCAGCTCTCCTACCGCTACGGCGACGACGGCCCGCTCGTCCTGGACGACGTCTGCCTCCGGATCCGGCCGGGCGAGTTCGTCGCGATCGTCGGGGCCAGCGGCTGCGGCAAGTCGACGCTGCTGAGGCTGCTCATCGGCTTCGACAGGCCGCTCTCCGGCAGCGTTCTGTACGACGGCCAGGATCTGGCGGCCCTGGACCGCACGGCCGTGCGCCGTCAGTGCGGCGTCGTGCTGCAGAACGCCCAGCCGCTGACCGGCTCCATCCTGGAGTGCATCTGCGGCGCCGAGGCGTTCTCCTTGGAGGAGGCGTGGGAGGCGGCCGCGATGGCCGGTCTGGCCGAGGACATCAAGGCCATGCCCATGGGCATGCACACCATGCTCTCGGACGGCGGCGGCACCATCTCCGGCGGTCAGCGCCAGCGGCTGATGATCGCCCAGGCGCTGATCCGCAGGCCGCGCATCCTCTTCCTCGACGAGGCCACCAGCGCGCTGGACAACGAGACCCAGAGCGTGGTCATGGCCTCCACCCGCGCCCTGCGCTGCACCCGAGTCGTCATCGCCCACCGGCTGTCCACCGTCATGGACGCCGACCGGGTGATCGTGATGTCGGAGGGCAGGGTGGCGCAGGAGGGCGCTCCCGCGGACCTGCTCGCCGACACCGGGGGCCTCTTCCACGAGCTGGTCCGCCGCCAGATGGGGTGACCGGGCCCGCGGCCCGCCCCGCGGACCGGTGCGGCCCCCGCCCCGGCGGCCGGCCGGATCCCGTCCCGCCGCGGCACCCCTTACCCGGGCGGGGAGGGCGGTGTCTGTGACGGTTGTCACCGCACGGGTGTGAGCTGCGATTTATGCCGGGCACACCGACGGGACTAACCTGCAAGGCGGACATGCCGCGCGCTCCGCAGACGCCGCGGCCACGCGGCACGCCCACGCTGACAACGAACCGCGACACCACAACTAGGGACGGACGCGCGTGGACCTGTTCGAGTACCAGGCGAGGGATCTCTTCGCCAAGCATGACGTACCGGTGCTGGCCGGTGAAGTCATCGACACGCCCGAGGCGGCGCGCGAGGTGACCGAGCGACTCGGCGGTCGCGCGGTCGTCAAGGCGCAGGTCAAGACCGGTGGCCGGGGCAAGGCCGGCGGTGTGAAGCTGGCCTCCGACCCGGACGACGCGGTCGAGAAGGCCCGCCAGATCCTGGGCATGGACATCAAGGGCCACACCGTCCACAAGGTGATGCTGGCCCAGACCGCGGACATCGCGGAGGAGTACTACGTCTCCTTCCTGCTGGACCGCGCCAACCGCACCTTCCTCGCGATGGCGTCCGTCGAGGGCGGTATGGACATCGAGGAGGTCGCGGCCACCAAGCCCGAGGCCCTGGCCAAGATCCCGGTGGACGCCGTCGAGGGCGTCACCGAGGCCAAGGCCCGCGAGATCGTCGAGGCCGCGAAGTTCCCGGCCGAGGTCGCCGACGCGATCGTCGACGCCGTGCAGAAGCTGTGGACCGTCTTCGTCAAGGAGGACGCCCTCCTCGTCGAGGTGAACCCGCTGGTCAAGACCGGCGACGGCCGGATCATCGCGCTGGACGGCAAGGTGTCCCTGGACGCCAACGCCGAGTTCCGCCAGCCGGACCACGCCGCCCTGGAGGACAAGGCCGCGGCCAACCCGCTGGAGGCCGCCGCCAAGGCCAAGGGCCTGAACTACGTCAAGCTCGACGGACAGGTCGGCATCATCGGCAACGGCGCGGGCCTCGTCATGAGCACCCTGGACGTCGTGGCCTACGCCGGTGAGAACCACGGCGGCGTAAAGCCCGCCAACTTCCTCGACATCGGCGGCGGCGCCTCCGCCGAGGTCATGGCCAACGGCCTGGAGATCATCCTCGGCGACCCGGACGTCAAGTCCGTCTTCGTCAACGTCTTCGGCGGCATCACCGCCTGCGACGCCGTCGCCAACGGCATCGTGCAGGCCCTGGAGCTGCTGAAGTCCAAGGGCGAGGACGTCACCAAGCCGCTGGTGGTGCGCCTCGACGGCAACAACGCGGAGCTGGGCCGCAAGATCCTGAACGATGCCGACCACCCGCTGGTGCAGCAGGTGGACACCATGGACGGCGCGGCCGAGCGTGCCGCCGAGCTGGCCGCGAAGTAACGAAGGACGAGGACACCGACAACAATGGCTATCTTCCTCACCAAGGAAAGCAAGGTCATCGTCCAGGGGATGACCGGCTCCGAGGGCCAGAAGCACACCCGGCGCATGCTGGCCTCCGGCACCAACATCGTCGGCGGCGTCAACCCGCGCAAGGCGGGCACGACCGTCGACTTCGACGGGACCGAGGTGCCCGTCTTCGGCACGGTCAAGGAGGCCATGGAGGCCACCGGCGCCGACGTCACCGTCGTCTTCGTCCCGGAGAAGTTCACCAAGAGCGCGGTCATCGAGGCGATCGACGCCGAGATCCCGCTCGCCGTGGTGATCACCGAGGGCATCGCCGTCCACGACACCGCCGAGTTCTGGGCCTACGCGGGCTCCAAGGGCAACAAGACCCGCATCGTCGGCCCGAACTGCCCCGGTCTGATCACCCCGGGCCAGTCCAACGCGGGCATCATCCCGGCCGACATCACCAAGCCGGGCCGCATCGGCCTGGTCTCGAAGTCCGGCACGCTGACGTACCAGATGATGTACGAGCTGCGCGACCTCGGCTTCTCGACCTGTGTCGGCATCGGCGGCGACCCGATCATCGGCACCACCCACATCGACGCCCTCAAGGCGTTCGAGGCCGACCCCGACACCGACCTGATCGTGATGATCGGCGAGATCGGCGGCGACGCCGAGGAGCGGGCCGCGGACTTCATCAAGGCCAACGTCACCAAGCCGGTCGTCGGCTACGTCGCGGGCTTCACGGCGCCCGAGGGCAAGACCATGGGCCACGCCGGCGCCATCGTCTCCGGCTCCTCCGGCACCGCCCAGGCGAAGAAGGAGGCCCTGGAGGCCGCGGGTGTGAAGGTCGGCAAGACGCCGTCCGAGACCGCCCGCCTGGCGCGCGAACTGCTCGCCGGCTGACACGGCGCACGGCGCACGGCGCCGGACGGCGCGGGCCCGCGGCCCCTTGAAGGGGGCCGCGGGCCCGCGCCGTCCGTGCGACCCCCGCCGGGTCCAGGGGGCGTCCTCAGCCGGCCGCCCGGTTCCCCCGCCCGTCCGGGGAGGACTCGGAAACGGCCGGGGCCCCGGCCTTCTGCGGCGCCTGCCGTGCGGAGTCGTGCGCCTGGGGTCCGCCCAGGGACGCCAGCACCGCCGCCGCGGCCACCAGCGCGGTCGCCCCGAAGGAGGCGCCCGTCCGCAGCCGGACCGTCCGCTCGCTGCCGTCGCGCGCCGTGGCCGCGGACGGGAGGTCCGGCAGGGACTCGGTGTCCGCCAGTTCCTCCAGCAGGGAGCGGATGATCTCCCTGCGCCGTGCCGGTGCGACACGGCGCAGGACCGGCACGTACTCGGCCAGCGCCTCGCGCGCGTGCATCAGCCGTGCGGCCGTGGCGGCGGTGCTGGCCTCGCTCTCGGCGGCCGTCTCCGACAGCCCCAGCCCGAGGCCGTCGTGCAGGAGCAGCGTGCGGCGGTAGGAGGGCGGCAGGTCCAGCAGGGCTTCCGGCGGCAGCCCTCCGCCGCTCCCCTGCGGCCCGTCCCTCCCCGGCCCGTCCTTTCCCGTCCCGCCCCTCCGGGCCGCGCGGCGGCGGGGGTCCAGCCGGTGCCAGGGCGAGAGGGCGTGGTCGTACGCCGCCGTCCGCACCCAGCCGGCAGGGTCCCGGTCCACGGCGACCTCGGGCCACCGCTCCCACGCCTGCCGGAAGGCGTGGCGCACGGCCCGCCCGGCCGGCTCCCGGTCACCGGTGAGCAGATATACCTGGCGCAGCAGCGGCCGCGCCAGGCGCTCGTAGAGCAGGTCGAACGCCTCGGCCGGTCCGTCCGCCGCCGCCGGGCGGGGGTGGTCCGCGGCCTCCGCGAGCCCGGACGGCGGCCCGGCGGCGGGCTTCTCGTCCGCGGCGGTTTCCGGGGCCGCGCCCTCGGCGGGTGCGGGAACGGAGAGTGTCTCGGTCATGCTGGCCGCCCCCTACGGGTCGTCACGATTGCGGCGGTATGGATGCCATACCGCCGCACTGTATGAAAAAACTGCATAGCGTACTGTGTGCGACACATCGAGTGTTTCCCCGCTCCCCGGACGAATCGGGCGTTGTTGGCAGCATGTCGGCGTGCATCCGATGACCCACCGCGACGCGTCGCCCTCCCCACCGCCCCCGCATGCCCTCGTGCTCGTCCGTCATGCGCCGGTGCCTCCCCGTGACCGGCTTCTCGACGGTGTGATGGCCGCGGGCCTGGGCCTGGGCGGAATCGCCGTCCTCGTCATGCTGCTGTGGATCACCTCGCCCCACCCCGACGACGGCCCCGGCGGCGCGCTGCGCATCGCCGCCGACCTCTGGCTGGTGGCACACGGTGCCCCGCTCGTCCGCACCGAAACCCTCGGCGGTTCCCCCGCGCCGGTCGGGCTGGTGCCCCTGCTGCTGTGCGCCGTGCCGGTGTGGCTGCTCCACCGCACGGCCCGCGGCGCGGTCCGGGGACCGGCCCCCGCCCGCGTCCCCGCGTACGCCCCCGCCGGTGCTCCCGCCGGTGCTCCCGGTGTTCCCGGTGCGGGTTCCGGCGGGCGTTCCGCGGCGGGGGACGCGGGCGGGGCATGGCGTGCCACGGGCTGGATCATCGCGGGGTACCTGCTGGTCGCGGCGCTCGTCACCATCTACGCGGCCTCCGGCCCCATCCGGGTCGATCCGCTGGGCGCCGCACTGCGCCTGCCCGCGGTGGTGGCCGCGGCGGCGGCCGCGGGGACGTGGACGGGCCTCGGACGGCCGCTGCCCGAGGCCCCGCTGCCGCTCCC